>DATJEH010000245.1:0-23143 GCA_035496875.1 Terriglobales bacterium
GGCTGAAAAAGCTGTTGCTCTCCATGCAGCCACCGGGGCGCTGCACGGCGCGGGCGCTCTCGTAATCCGCCGTGGCCAGCAGAAGGTTGATGATGACGTACTTCCTGACTCCGCGCACGACCTGCTTAAAACCAGCCGCGCTGGCCGGATTGACCGACCATAACAAAACGCTTAACAGCCCGACTAGACCCGCCCAACGGCTTCGCATGGTTCATCCCGCTTCTGGCGGCTTGGAACACGGAATATAGGAGTGAGTTGCCAGCGCAGCCGGGACAGTCGCAAGGAGAAAGTAGGTGGTGGGACCCAGAATTAAAGCGGGTTAATCGTCTCTGGCTAGGCCAGTTCCAATTCGATCTTCTTTGAATCCGTATCCAGCCGCGCAATGCGAAATTGGCGAATTTGCCCGGCGCGCGCCGGCTCCTGCTTGCCGGCTGGGGCCGCTGCTTCGCCTTTCCAGCGTGCTTGCAGCATCGAGCTCAGTGATGCCAAATCGACCTTCGCGGCCTGCGCTTCGGGTTGGGCGGCGCTCGGCGCCTCCACCCGGCATGTGGCTTGAATGCCTTCGCCCAGTTCCACGCGGGCTTGTCCGGTGTAAACCTCAACCATACGTCCGGTGACCACATCGCCCGCTTTGTGCTCGGCCAGGTATTCTTCGATGCTGGTGGGCACCATTTGCTTGATGCTGAGCTTGATCTGGCGCTTCTCGGGGTCCACCGCCAGCACCTGCGCCCTGATCACCTGGCCGGTCCTGAGCACGTCCTGGGGATGGTTGATGCGCTTTTCGGCGCTGATTTCACTGATGTGAATCATGCCCTCCACGCCCTCCGCAATCTGCACAAAGGCGCCGAACTTGGTCAGGCTGGTCACTGGCCCTTCCACAACTGATCCCGCAGACAGCCGCTGTGCCGCCTCAGCCCAGGGATCTCCCAGCGCCTGCTTCAGGCCCAGGGAGATTCGCCGTTCTGCCGCGTTCACACCCAGGATGACCGTTTCCACGGTTTCGCCCGCCTTAAGCACGTCGCTTGGCTTGCGAACTTTTTTCGCCCAAGACATTTCGGAAACGTGAATCAGACCTTCAATTCCGGGTTCCAACTCTACAAAGGCGCCGAAATCCAAGAGCCGGGTCACCGTGCCGCGCGCCCGCTCGCCCGGCCGGTACTTTTGTGCCGCTGTATCCCAGGGGTTGGGCTGCAGCTGCTTCATGCCCAGGGAAATGCGCTGCTTCTCCGCATCCACCTTGAGCACCAAAGCTTCAATTTCGTCGCCCACGGAAAGGACGTCAGCCGGGTTGTTGACCCGTTGCCAGGAAATATCGCCCACGTGCAGCAGAGCATCCACCCCACCAATGTCCACAAAGGCGCCATAATTGGTCAGGCTGCGCACCACGCCACGCACCTGCTCGCCTTCCCTGATCTCGCCGTAGCGGCGATCCCGGGCGGCGCCCGCTTCCTCCTCGGCAATAACCCGGCGGTCCACCACCACGTCCTCATCGGCTGCGTCCAGCTTGGTAATGCGGCAGCGGATCTCCTGCCCTACCAGCTTCTCCATCTCGGAAGCCTCGCGCACCCCGCTGCGCGAAGCGGGCAGGAAGGCGCGCGCGCCCACGTCCACCGTCAGACCGCCCTTAACCGTGCCGGTGACGGTGCCCACGATGGTGGTCTTCTCGGCGAAAGCCTTTTCCAACTCTTCCCAATTGGTTGGCCTGCCAACCCTGCCGCGCGTGAGTTCGTAGTAGCCTTCTTCGTTGCGCCCCTTAACGGTAACCGACAGCTTGTCGCCAGGCTTAGGCGGCTGGCGGTCGTTCTGGAAGACACTTAGCGGCAGAATGCCTTCGGTTTTGAAGCCAATGTCCACATAAACCGAGTCGGCCGAGACAGCAATTACCGTGCCTTCGTGGGCTTTGCCATGTTCGGGCTTGCGTTCGCGGCTCTGCTCGTAGCGGGAAAGCACGTCCTGGAACGATTCACTTACATCTTCAGCGACTTTGGGTGATTCGGGAGTGTCTTGGTTGGGCATGCGAAGTGGAGCCTTCAGTTGCAGGGTAACTTATCAGCATATCACCGGCAGCGCAGGCCACAGCACAGCGAACTTAGAAATTGATTTTCCCGCCAACGCCAGGCACGGGCGCCTTCGCTCACTGCACAGGAACTGTTGTGCTCAGCGGAATCCCGCCAATGTACCCTGTAATGGTCAACGAACTGGTCCCGCTGGGAACCGTGATGTTGAAGGAAGCGGAAGAAGTGCCGGTCGCGATGGAGACGCTCGACGGCAAGGATGAGAGGGACGGGCTGCTGCTCAAATATACCGTGGTCGGTTGGATGGCGCCCTTGGACAATGACAACGTGACGGTCGCCGGTCCGCCCGCCGGCGCGGGATTGGGCATGACGGTGATGGCGCTCAGCGATTCCAGCACGCAGGCCAGATTTCTTGCCTGCGCAGGCGGCGTGGGCGGGGTCTTCCAGGGGGCATTGGCGAAGTCGAAGAACTCAGTCATGTCCGGCTGGGCGGCGTCCCGCGCGGTCAGATTGGGCAGCCCGAACCGTGTCTCGATGAACTTCAGTATGGCGGTGTAGTCCGCCGTGGTGTGCGAGACGTAGTTCTTCCTGGTGAAAGGCGAAATCACGATCAACGGCACACGGAAGCCGGTGAAGAAGAACCCGCAAACCGGGTTGCTGGTGTTGCCATAGCAGATGTCAGTGCCCCTGCTGGTGCTCTGCAGGTCGGTCGGATACTCGATGGCGTCCGGAGGGGTGGCCGAGTGCGGCGGCACATGGTCATAAAATCCGCCGAATTCGTCAAAACTCAGGATGAATACCGAATCTTTCCAAGAAGGGCTGGTCATCAGGGTGTTAATGATGTTGGCCACATAGGCGGCGCCGGACTGCACATTGGGCGGATTGGTCACGTCGTCGTCGGAGGAGTGCTCGTCCAGCGCGGTTTCACTGGCAGGTTCCACAAACGCGACCTGCGGCAGGGTGCCGTTTTGCATGTCGCTCAGCAGTTGCGAAATGGGAGCAAACTGGCTGGGCATGTGGTTGATGACATATTGCCCATAGGCGAACTGGTTGAGGTAGCTCTGTGCGTAAAGGCAGGAGGGGGTGGAACAGCCGTTCTTGTCCGGATGCGCATAAATTTTCCAGCTTATGCCCTGGTTCTGCAACAGCTGGAAAATGGTCGGGGCGGTCAACTGCGGGCTGCCCGGAGCCAGAGGATAGACATGGCCCTCCGAAGTCGCGGCGTAGAGGTACATGCGGTTGGGCTGGGTGCGGCTCATCACCGGGGAAAACCAGTGATCTGAAGTGGCAAAGCTGGATGCCATGAAATAGTAGTAGTTCAGTTGATCGCCGGTGTAGTAGCCCATGGCGCGATGCCCCAGCACATCGTAGAACCCGAAGCCGACCGCGTCCTTTCCCGCCGTGTGCACAAAGCCATCCATGGGGGCATTGTTCGGGCTGGTGGAATCGTTACGATTGCGGTCAACGTGGTCCTCATCCCATGAGGGGCTGGGGTTCTCCGTGCACGCGGTTGCGATTTTGTAAGCGTTGAGGGTTGCGCCGGTGTCGTCCACATTGGAGGCGTTGGAAGGTTCGCCATCGAATGTCGTTCCGTTGGTCGCCTGCGGAAAACCGTTTGCCTGCCAGTAATCCGGCAAATGTCCAAAGTACTCGTCAAACGAGCGGTTTTCCTGCAGCATCACGATGATGTGGTTGATGGCGCTGAGGTCCTGCTTCTGCGCTGTCGTGGCAAAGGTGGCGGTCACGTTGGCATTCTGGCCGCTCGAGGGAGTCATCTGGCAGGTGGTACCCGTGCACGCCCCGCTGAAGCCGGAGAAAGTGGACCCGGAAGCGGGCGTCGCGGTTAACGTCACGTTGCTCCCGCTGTTGAAGTCTGCACTGCAGGTGGTGGGACAATTGATGCCGGCTGGATTACTCGTGACCGTTCCGTTGCCAGAAAGGGACACCGTCACCTGCGCCGAGGCGTTGAAGGTCGCCGAGACGGACTGGTTGTTGGAAAGCACAAGCCTGCAGGTCTGTCCGCTGCACGCCCCGCCGAAACCGGCGAATTGAAAACCGGAAGCAGGGGCGGCGGCAAGGGTAAGAGGTGTTCCCAGGCTGAAGTTCGCCGTGCATGTGCCGGGGCAATTGATTCCGGCCGGAGTGCTGGTAATAGTGCCGCTTCCCGCGATCGCAACTGTTACTTGCGCTTGTTTCGAGGTGGGTGGCTGCGTTCCGGTTCCCCCGGCACAACCCGCTAGGCCAAGTAAGGAAGTAAGCAGAAACAAACCGACAACTCGTGGAAACACCTGAACGCTCCCGCTTTTCGTCCGAACTGTTGGTTGCAGTCCAGAACAGCTGGGGTTGCTTCGTTTCGCTCTGGAAACGGGAGAGGCGCCTGACCAGGCCAAACAACTGCAACATTTTGCTACCAGTTGCAGAGCTTTGCCCTCGGTCTCGGGATCTCGCGCTGCGGCGTTTACCGGAGCGGGACCGAAGTTTCCGGGTTCTCACAGTGGCGGACAAACCCCTCCCCCAGCTCACACCCGCTTTCCATGCCGCGAAAGCGGTTCATCTGGTCGTGCAGCCGGTACCAGTCTGCCGGTTGCTGGCTGACATGTGCGAAGCAGGCCGCCCGCTTGCGGGGCTCGGTTTTGCTGATGTCAACGTAGTTGGTGGGATGGAATAGTTGTGTCTGCGTGCCCTGTTCCACTTCAAAGTAATACAGGTCAAACGCCCTGTGCGCCGCGACCCAGGCGTCATAGACCAACAAAGACATGGCACGGTGGTCACGATGCGTGTCAATGGGCCAGTGGGTGAATACGATATCGGGTTGCAGCGACTGCAGAATCCTGCTGAAGTCCTGATAGCGCGAGCGGTTCACTTCGGTGTCGCCGTCAATTTGCCCGGCAAACACCGGCTTTGCCTTCAGAATGGCGCAGGCTTTCTCGCTCTCCGCGGTGCGAATGGCGGCAGCTTCCTGCGCTGACTTGCCGCGGATGCCGGCCTCGCCGCGGGTCAAATAAAGAATGGAGACCTCGTGGCCCAAGTCGGTGTAATTGGCGATGGTGCCGCCGCAGCCGGATTCAGGATCGTCCGGGTGCGCGCCCGCTACCACCACTCTGAGCGGCCGCTCTGCCTTGCCGGCGGCTTCGCCATTCGCCTGCCCGCTAAGCAAGGGCAGACCTGCAGCCGCCGCCACCACCATTTGCGACGACCGGCCCAACATCTCTCGGCGCGAAATCTGTTTCACGAGTTGCTCCTGCCACCATTTGTCGCAATCAAGGCGGCCCGGCAGTATAGCCCACGAGAAGCGACGCAAAGGCAATTTTGCGCCAGGTTTTTGACCCTGAGGCTCTTACAACCGTTGGCAGCTATTCTGCTTCTGTCTTATGTGGAGGAATCAATCGAATGCTCAGCGTCGTTGGCATTTTTTGGTCCCTTCCCCATGCCAGCCAAGCCGTCGCACGGCTCCACGCAATGGGGATTGACGATAGCAAAATTAACCTTCTCACCCCGGGTCCGGCTGATTTGGAGAAAAAGGAATTGGGGCAAGTGCCCCTTAGCGAAGGCGAGCAACCCGGCATGGCAGGTGGGTTGGGTGCAGTGGTTGGCGGGGCACTGGGCCTGGGTGGAGGAATGTCACTGGGCGCGGCTATTGCCAGCATTATTGTCCCCGGTATCGGTCCGGTAATGGCCATCGGCTTTGCCGCCGCCGGCATTCTTGGAGCAGGGGGCGCCATCGGCGGCGCGGCACTGGGCAAGGCGCTGGAGTCAGACTCTACCCATGGGCTTCCAGAAGACGAATTGTTCTTTTACGAGGATGCTTTAAGAAGTGGTCACACTATCCTGATTGCCTTTGCCGAAGACGAGCGCGAGGCAACTCAAGTCCGCAATGCCCTGAAAGAGGCCGGGGCAGAAACTATCGATGCCGCGCGCGAGAAATGGTGGATTGGGTTGCGGGACACGGAAAAGGTCCACTACGAAGAGCCGGGGCAGCACCTTGAAACTCGAGAATCCCTTTACCGCTCCGGGTTCGAGGCCGCCCTTCGCCCCCACGCCCGGGGTAAGTCTTACTCCGACGCAACAGATGAACTACGGAACACCTACCCGGATCGGTATGATAATGCGGTCTTCATTCGTGGTTATGAACGGGGCGGCGAATTTGCGAGACAGTCCGCATCGAATACTGCGCCCCGCCGCGTTGCCTAATCCGTGCCCTAACTTAGCATCCGGTTCGATCCCTTGGATGCCGGCACAATGGCCTGGAAGCGGCGCGGACCGGGGCATAATGAACGTGAAGCGGATTTATCGCCAACTACGAACGGGGTTGATCTGGAAGAAAGCTACTCTCTTCGTTCGTAACGAACCGGAACGAGGTCTTACGGAGCCGCGTGCGAGCGAATACCCAGCGAACGCCACCTGATTCCCATCAGGACAAACCCGAAGACTTTAATTTCGGAGTTCTTTTCAGTGGTTTCGCGGCGTTCGGATAGCAATCAGGGAGACCTGCTCCAGGCCAGGGAAGTGGTCATTTTCATCAGCTTGGCGCAGAGTAGGAGCAATTTGCTGGATGGTAGTTCGCGAGGGCAGCACTGGGCCGAAATACTGGCCGTAAACATCATCGAACACACTCATATCCTTCAAGTTGTCAAGATACACATTGGTGGCGACGACCTGATCGAAGCTCATGCCCGCCTCTTCGAGGTTATCGAGCAGATTGCGCATCGTCTGTCGGAGTTGATGCTGCGTAGTCGTCGCGTAGACGCCCCCATGTGGGCCGGGAATAAAGCCATCTTTGGCGGAGCAATAAAGAGTATCGCCGGCAAACACACACGGGCTGGCAGTTGGGCTTGGAGGCATGTTCTTGGGACGCACAGCGTGCCGTTGCTGAAGGTCGAGAACAGCTACGCCTGTGTACTCAATGTGAGAGCCCCCGGGCAGGCTCGTCGCCTCGATCGTGGCCCGTGCGGGCGTGTTGCCGAATTCAAATCGCCGAGCATAGCGCTCATTCATCACACGATTCGGGATGTCCTTCGTCAAATATGGATTCACGAACACCATGTGACTGAACTCGAGGCCAGCCGCTTTCAGTACGGACTGCATGCGATCGAGCGCGAGATCCACTTGCGCTCCGGGATCCTGCGGAACCTCGCCCGTTAGCGGGTCGCTGCCGAGCATACCGGAAACAAAGAGCCGGTCGTGGGTAAGAACGCCCGGCGCAGCCGCCGCATCTGACTTGTAGCCCGGCGGATGAATCGCCCGCTTGTCCGCCAGATTGCGAACCGCCACGGCACTGACCTGAACAGGTCCATCGGGGAGATTCGCGACTCCCAACACGGCTCGAGCGGGCAAAGCCTTCGAGAAATACTCGCCGAAGATGCGGTTCATCTCTTCATACTTGCCCACATCTTCTAAATAGACCTGGGTATAAACCACATTCTCCAGATTCAGACCGGCGGCCTGAACCACCGCGCGAACATTGTCGAGTGCTTGCCGGCACTGCTGCGAAAACTCTGCGGGTAAAGTTCCATCCGGCCGACGCGGCCCTTGCCCGGAGATGTAAACGTAGTCTCCCGCGTCAATACCAGGTGAGGAGTCCCGATTCGCATGCATCTGGGCCGGGACCACAGGACGTATCTGCGCCTGCGCTCCGATACCCGTAAGCAGCAACGCGAGCCAAACGAATTTCATTCGAAAGCTTCGCACTAATTGCAACCTAGGCCGTGGAGCTTTTCTTTTGCGCAGCGCGCAGCACAGCTCGCAATCTTTGTCCGACAATGATTTCTTCTCCAGGCTGGATAGTCATGGAAACCAGTTCAATGTGGTCGGGCGCCTTGCGTTCTTTTGCGGTCGGATTGCCCTCTCGGACCGCCGTCACCAGGCTTGGATTATCTGTTCCGAGCACTTCGATGACTGGATTGCCGGCGCGCAATTCCTGCACGCAGTCGTCAAGCGTGTAGCCCCAGGCCTGCTGATCCCATGAGACCTTCAGAGTCGGATACCGGTTACCGTCGTCGGGGATGTAGGTATCGGTTTTCACGCCAGGCACTGTGTCCACCAGCTTGCGGATCCTTTCGATGCGGCCGTTCCATTCCGCATAGAGCTTTTTCTCGTCCATCTTCAGCCAGGTCTCAATGGCAATAAGACATCCGATGATCTCTTCTTTCCCCACCTTCATGGGACGGCATACCGCTCCCTCGCGCGGATTGCTATTCATCAGCGCCGCTTCGATCAGGTCCATTCTCCCTAGCAGCACGCCGCTGCATTGCGGCCCCGACAGGCCTTTGCCGCCAGAAAAGCAATACAAGTCAATACCCATTCTGGCGTAGAGCTTGGCATTGTTGGCGGGCGGAATGCCGGCGGCATCATCGAGCAGCATGGGCACCTTATGATCTTTGGCGATCTGTAATTCTTGCTGAAGCTTTGCTCCCAGGTCAGTGGTGTAAATCATAGCCGTGTTGTCGTTGATGGCATTTGCCAGTTGTTCCGGAGAGTATGCGAGCACGAGCTTCGCGCCGGTTAGCCGGATAGCGCTGTCGAACGCACTCCTGCCGCCCACCATGACGACTTCATGCTTCAGTCCGGTGGTGTCGGGAAGTTGCCAGATGTATTTGTCATTGGTCCCGGCCATGCAGGCGGCCGTGGCCGCCGCCATTGCTCCCGCCGCCCCTGACGTGATAATTCCGGACTCAGCACCTGTCAATTCCGAAAGCCGCCGGCCTACCGCGCGCTGCAAATCCAGCATGTTCACGAAGTACCGTGCCGCTTCCAACTGCGCCTGACGAACCTCTGGAAATTCCAAAGAGCCGCTGAGATAAGTCCATGTTCCCCGGCAATTGATCACGGTCTTGACGCCCAGCCTGGTAAACACATTCTGACGCGGGTCCCTGCCCGCCGCGGTGGCCGCTTGCGCATACAGATCGCGAGCAGCAATTTGCCCGAGCAGCGGGGCCGCCGCCACAAGCTTCATGAATGATCGCCGGTTGGAAGTGCCAACTTGCATTGCGAATGCCTCCTGACCGGCCGCTAGGCTGCCGATATATTTACCAGCGCGATGAAATATGGCCCGATGAAGAAGCGAGTATTAATCATCCTCATCGGGCGGGGGAATTCGCGCTCGCACCGCAAGAATGTGGGCCTTAGCGCCAGGCTTGTTCTGGTTATAGAAGCCGACTGTACAGTTAGGCCGGAAGTAATATGCGTCTCCGGCCTTAGCTGGGTAGCGTCCTTCAACGCCGTCCATCCCGCCGCCCGCCACCATTTCGCCGGCGCCGTCCATGACCAGGTAGATTTCTTCCGCGCCTTCATGATGATGTGGAAGATTGGTGCCAGCCGGAGCAAAGTCCATCCAGAAAAAACTTGTCACGATGTATGCCTGATCGATGGCGTCCCGAGTTGCGGTGCGCGATCCAATGAGTAGTTTATACAGAACTGAGGCCGGATGCCCGCCGACCGTTTCTTCCTTCACGTCATTCAAATTCACAATTTTAGGATCCTGCGGCGCGCCAACAGAAACTTTCTCCGGAATCCTGAAGCCCATCATCAGCACGCGTAGCGGCGCGTCGGAATGATTCGCCAGTGAGTGATTTACGCGCGGAGGCACATAAGTGAAATCATTCGTTCGCATCGGATACTTCCGCTCTGCAAAATGCAGAATAGCGTTTCCGTTCAGGACGAAGTAGATTTCTTCCTGCCGCTCATAGACGACGGTTTGGCACTTGCTGCGGGGGCCGAGCCTCAATTCGCCAAACCGGGTAACCGTTCGCAAGATATGCTTGTCGCTTTCGCCTTTGCCGAAGATGGCTTTATAACTGCAAGTCCCAGAAGCGAGAACGGCAGCCTCATCCTTTGAAGGAATGGATCGGTGTAACCATGTAGGATCGACTTGCGCCTTCTGAGCGAAGAGGCTGGACGCTATGATCAATGCCAGTAAGATGATCTTCAACTCTGATTTCCAGGCCAGCGCGATCACCAAGGCAGCGGCGGAGTCGGGTATACCACAGAATGTGCTTGACGCAAATCGAAATCTTTCGTTTGATTGAGTTTTGTTTCGGTTGTGCGGCTCGGGAAAAATTCCATGCGAACCTTTGTCCTGAGTGTTTTCCTTGGTATCTCGTGCATGCTCCCCTTCCGCGCTCTGAGCGTGGGGCAATCGCGCCCATCGCCAACTCCAGACTGCCGCATTCAGGCGGTGGACTACCGGGGCTGGCACGCGCAACAATTATCTAATCAGTGGATCCAACTCACGGCCGTACCGCAGAACGGCGGGCGCCTGATGCAGGTTGAGTTCGCCGGTCATTCCTTCTTGTTCGTGAACCCGAAGTATGCAGGCAAGTATCTGCCTCCAACTTCCGAGCAATGGTTTAATTACGGCGGCGACAAAATCTGGCTCCTGCCTGAAGGCAACAACGACGAACAACACTGGGTTGGAAATTCCGACATTCTGGACGATGGGCCATTCTCTTTTCGAATCCTTTCGCAAGGCCAGAGATGCGAGATCGAACTCACGAGCCCAACTGATCCACAGACGGGCATTCAGTTCACCCGCACCATCGGAATCAACGCCGATTCGCCCCGCATTCAGTTCCACGTTTCCATGAAGAACGTGACCGGCCACACGATCGAATGGGCGATGCAGTCGGTATCGCAATACGATACAGCTGACCCCGCATCGCAGTCGCGCAGGAACCCGGATTTCTGGACGTTTACTCCTGCCAACCCGCACAGCAGCTATCTCAACCGCTATCACGTTCGTTTCGGCCCTGCGGAGAATCCCGCTGCTTCGGTCCGGGAGGATGGGCTGTTTGCCTTGCACTACGTCCATGTCGCGGAGGAGTTCTGGCTGGACTCGACCGCCGGCTGGCTGGCAGTCGTGGATGGCAGTACCCATTTCGCGATGATTGAGCGCTTCCACTACGACGAGAACAAATCTTATCCCGGCAAGGCGTCGATCATTTTCTGGACCAATGGTGCCGAAATGAGGCTAAACGCCCACGGCGAAGCCGCTCTGAGCGGCGATGATGAAGGACAACCTCCTTATTATCAGGAGGCCGAAATCAATAGTCCTCTTTGCCGCTTGAGTCCGGGAGCAGCCTGCAGTCTGGATACGGAATGGTTTCCCACACGTGCAGGGGATGGATTTCACGACGCTACTGAGGCGGGCATCATAGGTCAGCCACTTCGCGCAACTTACTTGGATAACGGCAAGGTCAAACTTTTCGGCTCCTTTGGCGTGTTCTTTGCGGGACAGTTGATCGCGCATTTCTACAACGAACATGGCGCCGGCCTGGGAACCCTGGCCGTTGCCGATGTGAATCCAACCAGGCTGGCGTCGCTCAATGCGGAAATCATGCCGCCGGGAAAACCGGCGAGAGTCTCTCTCCACCTGCAGGACGCGAAAGGGCTGGACCGTGGTTCTCTTGGAGAAATCCAGATCACAAGAGAATCGCTGCGATGAACGCGACCAGTAGTCTTGCCCTGGCCTTGCTTGCCTTTCTGTTGACTTTCGCGGCACCGCCTGCTGCGTGGCAGAGCGGTCAATCTCATCTTGCCGCGGCGACCGGCGTGACCGAGCAGGATCTGCTGGCGCAGCCGGTCGGCGCCAACTGGACCTCCTACAACGGGGACTATACCGGGCGCCGCTATAGCGCTCTCAAGGAAATCGATACCGCGAATGTTTCGCAGCTTCGCACTGCGTGGCTGTTCCATCCTGGAAACTCCGAACGCATGGAAGCTACGCCCGTAGTGGTGCGCGGCATCATGTATGTTACCTCCGCAAACGACGCCTTCGCCCTCGACGCTCGCAGCGGGCGAGTTCTCTGGCACCACGAACGGCCGGTGAGTTCAGGATTGCTCGACGATGCCGCAGGTCACAAGAACCGCGGCGTTGCCGTGTGGCAAAACTCGGTGTACATGGAAACTGACGACGCCCACTTGCTTTGCCTGGATGCCCGCTCCGGAGGACTGCGATGGGACGTTGCATATGCCGACAAAGCGAAACATTATGGCGCTACCAGCAGTCCCCTGGTTGTGAAAGGCGCCGTTATTGTTGGCACCTCCGGGGGCGACTCGGGCGTGCGCGGTTTCGTCGCCGCTTACGATGCTCTGACGGGCAAAAGGAAGTGGCGCCTCTGGACTATTCCCGGACCCGGCGAATTCGGCTCCTCCAGTTGGCCCGGTGATTCTTATCTGCATGGCGGCGGCACAACCTGGATGCCCGGCACTTACGATCCCAAACTCGACACCCTGTATTGGACGACGAGTAATGCCGCGCCCGATTTTGTAGGTGACACGCGGCCTGGCGATGATCTCTATACTGCCTCGGTCTTGGCCATCGATGCGAGCACGGGCAAGTTGAAATGGTATTTCCAATTCACTCCCCACGATTTGTACGACTACGATGCCAACGAAACCCCGGTCCTGGTGGATGCGCGCGAGCAAGGCACAGTTCGGCATTTATTAGTGCAGGCCAACCGCAATGGTTTCTTCTACGTGCTTGATCGGACCAATGGCAGGTTTCTTCATGCGAATGCATTTGTCGAAAAAGTGAATTGGGCGACAGGAATCGAGGCATCCGGCCGACCCATGCTGTCGGGCAAGATACCGACAGCGAAAGGTACGCATATCTGCCCTGGAATCGATGGAGCCACCAACTGGTTTTCCCCATCTTACAATCCTGACACTGGCCTCTTCTACGTCATGGCGCTGGAGAGTTGCAGTGTGTTTTTCTCCAGCCCAAAGCCCTTTACGCGCGGCGAGACTTACTACAACACCGGCACAAAGCTCGCTCCGGACGAGCATGCCCAGAAAGTCCTGCTCGCCCTTTCGGTACCCGACGGCAAAATAGTTTGGCGCTATCCCCAGGTGGGGCGCGGCGATTCGTGGGGCGGAACACTCACCACCGCCGGAGGTATCCTGTTCTTCGGCGACGATGCCGGATATCTGGAGGCGGTGGATGCACACACTGGCCGCAGTCTCTGGCACTTCAACACTGGCCAGATCATGCATGCTTCGCCGATGACCTACTCCTTGAATGGCACTCAATACGTGGCCATCGCTTCAGCCAGCAACCTTATCAGCTTCTCGCTTCCACATTGACCGTCGTTGCACGTTCACTCCAATGAAGTGAGATTTAAAGACCGCTGAGCTTGTAAGCGCCGTCGTGACAGTCGCCAAGCGCACCCTCGAGGTGTGCTATCGCCACTGCTGACACTGCTGATTGATGTTTTTCTGCGTGTCGCTGATGTCGTCTTGCTCTAAATAAATCACGGCGCACGGATGCTCTTTACCGCTCCGGGTTTGAGGCCCCCTCCGTCCCCACACCCGGTAGAGTCTTACGCCGACGCAAAAGATGAATTACGGAACACTTATCCAGATCGGTACGACAATGCGGTGTTCATTCGTGGCTATGAACGGGGTTGCGAGTTTGCGAGACAGCCCATATCGAATACCGGCCCCCGCCGCGTAGCCTAGTCCGTGCCCTGCTGGAAGCGCCGGAGCAACCGGAGAGGGTCGGGATTTTTACCTATGTAGCCCGCTATATTCTGTTACCCGGTCTCTGGTGTTGACCCGAACATTTGGTGGCGGCGGAAGGACTCGAACCTTCGACCTACGGATTATGAGACCGTCGCTCTAACCACCTGAGCTACACCGCCACGCGTAGAAGGGAAAAGGCGCCCACAGGCGCCCTGCTATTTAATTCTAAGAGGCGGCGCAAAACACTGTCAATTCGCGGGCACGGTGGCCGCACCTGGCCGCTGACTTGCCAACTCCGGGCCTCACACGCCAAACTGGCTGCTCACCATGAAAGTGATTGCCGTCATTCCCGCGCGGCTGGCCTCCACCCGCTTGGCGCGCAAGGTGCTGCTGCCCATCGCCGGGCAGCCCATGCTGGCCCGCGTTTACCAGGGAGTGCGCGCCTCCGCTGCGCTGCTTGACGTGATTGTAGCCACCGACTCGCAGGAAATCCTCGATCTCTGCCGCGAGCGCGGCTGGCACGCGCGCCTGACTTCCGCTTCCTGCCGCAGCGGCACCGAACGCGTGCACGAGGTTTCGCAAGCCCTCGCCGCCGATGTTTACGTCAATGTCCAGGGGGACGAGCCTCTGGCTCGGGCCGAGCACCTCAACTCCCTCATCGAACTCATGCACAATGCCGCCGTGCAGGTCGGCACGCTCATGACCCCCTGCGCCGCCGCCGACATCAACAATCCTCACGCGGTCAAAGTGGTGACCGACGCAGCCGGGCGCGCCCTCTACTTTTCCCGCGCCACCATCCCCTATGACCGCGACCAGGGCGGCGTCCGCTACTACAAACATCTCGGTTTTTACGCCTACCGCAAGCCTGCGCTGGACCGCTTTGTTTTGCTTCCGGAGTCGTCGCTGGAGCAGAGCGAACGCCTGGAGCAGCTGCGCTTTCTGGAAAACGGCATTCCTATCCACGTGGCGGAAACGCCGTTTGACACCATTGGAGTGGATACGGAAGATGACCGGCGTCGCGCGGAGGAGTTGCTGTCCAAGGCCGGCCTTACTGAGCGCTGACCGCCTCGCCCTCATGCTCGGAGTACTCGCGCGCTGCCTCGATGCGCTTGGAAATGGCGGGATGGGAATGGAACAGCACTTCAACCAGCCGGGAGGGCGAGCGCTCCGCCAGATTCTGGTCGGCCAGCTTGTTCATGGAACTGATGAAGGGCTGCACGCTGCTGATGGATTCGAAGCAATACTGGTCGGCCTCGCGCTCCTTCTGCCGCGAGTAGGCGTTCAGCACCGGCATCAGGACCAGCGAAAGCACGGTGGAAACCAGCGCCAGCAGCGGCAGGTTGGCGAAATCGGCCAGCGATTCGAACATGTGCCGGTCGAAAACCGCCCAGCGCAGGACTTCATTGGCCGCCCAGAAGCCCACAAAGGTAACCGCCACCTCCAGCAGAATGCCTTTCAGGATGTGGCGGCGCACGTGGTGGCCCAACTCATGGGCCAGCACGGCTTCGATTTCGTCATCGGAGTAGTTGGTGAGCAGCGTGTCGGCCAGGATGATGCGCCGCGTCTTGCCCAGGCCGGTGAGGGCTGCGTTGGCTTTCTTGCTCTTTTCCGAAAGCTTCCACTCGTATACGCCACGGATGCGCGTGCCCGCGCGCTCGCTCAAGTGGACCAGGCGCTGCTTCAATTCCTCCCTCTGCAGCGGCTGAAACTTGTAGAAGATGGGAAACAGCACCACCGGCGCAATCTGCGCCAAGGCCACAAACAGCACGATGAAGGCTCCCCAGGCGATGAGCCACCACTGCCGCGGCCACATGCGCAGCACGTAATAGATGATTTCCACCACGATGCCGGCAAACACCAGGCCGACCAGGAATCCCTTTACCTGGTCCCACAGCCACGAGCCCAGCTTCTGGTTCGACAGATGAAAGCGGTGTTCCAGATAAAAACCGTACAGGTCGAGCCCGAATCCCAGGGCCTTGCCGATCACCAGCAAAATTCCAATGTAGAAGAAAACAGCCAGGGAGTAGATCTGCCAGGCGCCCACGTAGGAGAGGTCGCGGAGGTCGCGCGTCCAGCCCGTAGCCAGCAGCACAACCAGCATGGCGAAACCGAGGACGAAATCGGCAATGCCCAGGCGTCTCCGGATGCGGTTGTAACGCCGCGCCTCGGGCGTGTCGGTTGGCGTCGTGCTGGTGGTGGGAAAAGTCATAAAAGCAAGCACTTAGCAGTTAGCCGTTAGCACTTAGCCCTTCGAGATTAGCTACAACTCAGCAGGAAGCATTAGGACTAAATGCTAATTGTTAAGTGCTAATGCCTGCTTTTCACGCTGCCGCCTTCTGCATCACCATGCTCTCGCCGCTGGCCAGCATCTCCTTCACCAGTTCAGGCGATGCCCCCTCGGCATAAAGCCGCAATAGCGGTTCCGTTCCGGAAGCGCGCAGCAGGATCCAGGCCTCAGCTCCGTTGCCGTTGGTGGGAGCGTCCAGAAACAGCTTAACCCCGTCCAGCCCTTCCTTGCGCAATACGGGATAGTTGCCTAATTTCTTGAACTGCTCGGAGCGTGCCCGTTCGATGGCCGCGAGCTTCACGTCATCGGGGATGTGCAGGTCGCGCCGGCCGTAGTAATGTTCGCCGAATTCGCGCTGCAAGTCGAGAACCAACTGGCCCAGGGTCTTGCCTTCATCAGCCATCACGTTGGCCAGCAGCAGCGAATTCAGAATGCCGTCGCGCTCCGGCAGGTAGCGCGAGTAGCCGATTCCGCCTGATTCCTCGCCTCCAACCACGATTTCCCGCTCCATCATCAGGTCGGCAATGTATTTGAACCCGATGGGGCACTCCAGCAGCTTGCGCCCATAGCGCGCCGCGATGCGGTCCAGCATGCGTGTGGTATTGAAGGCGCGCACCACGTCGCCCGGCCATTTCTTGCGTTCCAGCACCCAGCGCAGCAGCACGGAAAAGCATTTGTGGGAATCCACAAAGCTGCCGTCCTCGGCCACAGCTCCAATGCGGTCGGCATCGCCGTCGGTGGCCAGCCCGGCATGGCAGCCTTCGCGCACCACCGTTTCCTGCAACAGGGCCACGTGCGGCTCGATGGGCTCGGGATTGATTCCCGGAAACAGTGGATTCACATCGCCTCGGATCGCTACATACTTCACTCCATGCCGGTCGAAAATCCCGGCCAGCACGCCGCGCCCTGAACCATGCATGGTGTCAATGGCCAGCTTGAACCGGGCTTTGGCGATTTTTTCCAGGTCGGCGAACTGGGTGATAGCTTCCACATACGGCGGCTTTAAATCCACGCGGTCAATTTTGGCAGGTATGCCTTTGGGCGCGGCGCCGGCTTGCAGTTCGGCTTCGATCTTCTGAATGATGGCGGGCGTGGCCGAACCTCCGAAACGGCCCTTGCACTTCATCCCGTTCCAGTTGTAGGGATTGTGGCTGGAGGTGACCATCACTCCGCCGGCCGCGCCCCGCTGCCGCACGGCGTAAGAGACGGCCGGCGTGGGCGTGTAATCATCAGCTAAGGTGACCGGAATTCCGGCCCCAGCCAGCACCTCCGCGGCCACTTCCGCGGCTCGCGGCGAGGCGAAGCGCGTGTCATAGCCCACTACCACCCCGCGGCGAGCCTCTTCGTGCTTCAGAACGTAGGAAGCAATCGCGCCGGCCACCCGGCGCACATTTTCAAAAGTAAAATCATCGGCTATTACGCCGCGCCATCCGTCGGTACCAAATTTGATTTGGGTCATTGGCTCTTGGGTTTTGGCTCTTAACTTTCAGCTATAACGGTGCCCTCATCAGCCGCTCAGCTTGACGCTTCAAACACAAGCTTAGAGCTAACAGGCAAGAGCTGGTTCTTAGACCAGCTTCGCCATCTTTTTGTCGTCCAGGTACTTCACTACTTTGCCCACATCCTGCGCCTGCTCGCGGGTGGTGACCAGGAGCGCGTCCTCCGTTTCCACCACCACCAGATTATTAACCCCCACGGTGGCCACGAATTTTCCCGGCGCATGCACGTAATTTCCCTCCGCGTTCAAGGCGAAGCTGTTGGCGCCGTGAATTACATTGTCACTCCCGTCCGGCTTCGGCTTTGCCTGGTATTCGTAGAGCGCCGCCCACGAACCCAGGTCGTTCCAGCCCACGTCCACAGGTATGCAGAACAGGTTGGATGCGTGTTCCCCTTTGGCTGAACGCGGCTCCAGGACGGCATAGTCCACGCTGATGTTCTCGCATTTTGGGTACAAACGGCGGAAGGTCGCCTCAAATTTTCGCGTGCCGAAAGCGGCCGCAATCTGTTCCAGGTAAGGCGCGGTTTCCGAGAGGTGCTCACGCAGGGCTCGGACCAGCGTGTCAGCGCGCCAGAAGAACATTCCGCTGTTCCAGTAGTAGCGGCCGGAGGCCACGAACTCTTCCGCCCTCTGCCGGTTCGGCTTCTCGGTAAAGCGGCGCACGCGCAGAACGTCCTTTTCCGCCTTCTCTCCGGTTTCTATGTAGCCATAGCCGGTTTCCGGTCTCGTGGGTTGGATGCCCATCACCACAATGTTCTCCCCCGCGGCGGCGATATCCAGGCCGCGCTGCAGTAAGGCGCGAAAACTCTTTTCATCTTCCACCACGTGGTCGGAGGGGAACATGCCGATCACCGCCGCCGGATCCTGGCGCATGAGTATGAAGGCAGCCAAGCCAATAGCAGGAGCTGTGTTGCGTCCCACCGGTTCAGCCACCATCTGTCGCCGGGTCAGGGTGGGCAATTGGCGGCGGATTTCAGCGCTTAGATCCTGGTTGGTGATGATCCAGCACTGCTTGTCTGGGGCGAGCGGCCGCAGTCGCGCCACGGTTTGCTGGACCATGGTGCGCTTGCCGTCCAGCGCCAGCAGTTGCTTGGCTCGCCGTTTGCGGCTAAGGGGCCAGAAGCGCGTCCCCCGGCCGCCGGCCAGAATTACGGGATAGAAATGAGCCTTCTGTTTAGTCACAGATTCACGCGGCTTCTAAGGAAACTCGCACCGACTCTCCTGGAGGCGAAATTCCCAGGCCCGTTCCGGGGCGCACCTGACATCCTAAACCACCGCCGGTTCGGGTCGCGCGTGGGCCGGCACTCGTGCCCGCAAGAACTCCACTGACCACTGCGGCCGTACGCGGAATTCCTGCACGCAGGCCGGCATCACGATCGCCTCTCCGGGGGCAAAGGTCACCGGCTGCGATCCTGCGGCTTCCAGCACGCCGCAGCCGTTCACCGCTACCAGGACTTCCACCAGGCGCTGTCCCGCCTCCAACGTCGTGAACAAGCTCGGCTCCTTCAAGGCGAGCTTCTCCACCACGAAGAACGGGGAGGCAATCAGTTCCTGCTGCTCTCGCTGCCGCGCGCCGTTGCTGCCGGCGTTTTTCACTTTGCCGGAACCCGTCTTCTCCTTTACCGCCTGCATGCCCTGCTCCAGGTGCAGCGGCCGCGGACGCCCGTAGTCATACAGACGGTAGGTAGTATCCGAACTCTGTTGTGTTTCCACCAGGATCGAGCCTGGGGCAATGGCGTGCACCGTGCCGCCGGCCACGTAAATCATCTCCCCGGTATGGATATCAATCCAGTTGAGCAACTCCTCGGCGCGAGTTTCCCGGATGGCCTGCTCCAATTGACGACGCGTGACACCGGGCTTCAACCCCAGTGCTACTTGCGCTCCCTTTTCCGCATGCAGAACATACCAGCACTCGGTTTTGCCCCAGGGCTGGCCCACGCGCTGCGCGCAGGCATCATCGGGGTGCACCTGGACAGAAAGCTTGTCGTGAGGAAAAAGGAACTTGAGTAACAGGGGAAAGCGGTTGGGCTCGCGTGCGGCATCGCCCACCAGGTCGCGGCCGTAGTTTTCCGCCAGGTCGGCCAGGCGCCGCCCTGCCAGCGGGCCATTGGCGACACGGCATTCATCGCCGGTCAGCCAGGCTTCGCCAATTTTTTCCGCAAATTTGCGCCCCGCGTAAATGGGGGACAGGTCCGTCGCTCCCCACGGCCGCGGGCTGAATTCCGGCAAAAGCAATAAGGGATACAGTTCCATGGGTCGGTAGCTGTCAGTTGGACGCAACCTGTATAGAAGCAGGTCCGGGGAGAGCAGTTGCCGCCCCTGATTTACTTTTGCTGGTCCCGAAACAAGCGGCCTGCCGGACTCCCGAAATCAAACACCGGCAAAGAATTTCCGCATCCGTTCCAGGCCCCGGTCCAGCTCCCCGGCGGAAGTGGCATACGAAATGCGGATGTGCTCGTGCGTGCCAAAGCCCTCGCCGGGAACGGTAACCACATGCGCTTCGCGCAGCAGGCGCCCGGCCACGTCCGCCGCCGTCTTCATCCCGCCCCGTCCGAAGTAGGCAGAAATATTGGGATAAGCGTAAAAGGCCCCTTCCGGCTTGGCACAGCGAATCCCGGTAATGGCGCGCAACCCCGCCACCACCCGGTCACGCAACTGGATGTATTCGCGTCGCATATCTTCCACACATTGCTGCGAGCCTTTCAGCGCCGCCACCGCCGCTTTCTGCACGATGGAGGTGGGATTGGAAGTGGACTGGCTCTGCAACTTCTGCATGGCCTTCACGACCGGCTCCGGTCCCAGGGCGTAGCCCAGCCGCCAACCTGTCATGGCATATGTCTTGGAGAGCGATCCGGCCAGCACCATGTGGTCCCGGCCTTCAGCCACGGAGCCCAGCGAGAATTTCCCGCCTGTGTAATTCAGGTAGACGTAGCACTCATCGGAGAGCACCCAGATGCCGCGCTGCGCCGCCAGGCGCAAGATTTCCGTCATGTCCTCCGGGTTCATCACCGCTCCCGAGGGGTTGCCCGGCGAGTTCAAAATGATAAGCTTGGTCCGCGCAGTGAGGGCGCGGCTGACCATCTCCGCGGTCAGCGCGAAGTCCCGGCTCTCATCGGTTTCCACCATTACCGGCTCTCCGCCGGCATAGCGAATTATGTCCTTGAACGACACCCAGTAGGGCACCGGCAGAATGACCTCGTCACCATGGTCCACCAGCACCTGCATGGCATTGAACAGCGCGTGCTTGCCGCCCACCGAGGCGATCACTTCTTCGCGCCGGTAATGGGAACCGAAATCGGCGGCGTGGCGCTGCACTATGGCATCACGCAGCTCTGCCGTTCCCCCCACCGCCGTGTACTTGGTGAAGTTGCTCTGGATGGCGGTGATGGCCGCGTCCTTGATGTGTTTGGGGGTGGGGAAATGCGGCTCGCCGGCCCCGAAGTCCACCAGGTCAATGCCCTCGGCCCGCAGCTTTTCCGCCTCGTTTACCACCGCCAGCGTGGCGGAAATCTCGATCCTGTTTATCCGCTCCGCGAAGCTCTCGGTGGGCCGCGCTTCTGTGGTTGCCATGATCATTCTTTTCTACTCGTGAGTTGCTTATTTATGCTGAGCCCGCCGCGCCACGGTCGGCGCCAGCTTTTCCCGTAATTTCTTTTCCACCAGTTCCGGGACCAGCCCGCGCACCGACCCGCCCAGCGTAGCCACCTGGCGCACCAGGCGCGAGCTCAGGTAGGAATAGGTCTCGGCCGGCATCATGAACACGGTTTCCAAACGCGGCTCCAGTTTGCGGTTCATCAAGGCCATCTGCAATTCGTACTCGTAGTCGCTGATGGCGCGTATACCGCGCAGCACCGCCGTGGCTCCCACCTTGAGCGCGTAGTCCACCATCAGCCCGTCGAAGCTGTCCACCCGCACATTGTCCCGCACCCGCGTCATCGCCCGGATCATTTCCATGCGCTCTTCCAGGCTGAACAGCGGCTCTTTCTCCGGATTGCGCAGGATGGCCACTATCAGCTCGTCAAATATCTTGGCGCCCCGCTCGATCAGGTCCAGGTGGCCATTGGTCAGGGGATCAAACGAGCCGGGATAGATGGCAATGACGGGCTTCAATCCGCCTCGATGGATACGGGAATCGCCTGAAACACCATGATTCTAATGCCCACTGCCACGCGCGGGCAATCACCAGCTGAGGGGTTCTCCGGGGAGCGACTCGGCTAGCTATTCGCAGGTCCGAGCGAAAAAGGACTACCGATTGACCCGCGAACTGCATGGGCCTAACATCTCCGCAATGTCGTCCCCTTCCCCCAGCATCGGACAGGTGCTCGGGCACTATCGAATAGTGGAGCAGATTGGTGCCGGTGGGATGGGCATCGTCTATCGCGCCCACGACCTGCAGCTGGAACGCGATGTCGCGATCAAGGTTCTCCCCGCCGGCACCATCAGCGACAGCGGCGCCCGGGCCCGCTTCCACAAAGAAGGTCTGGCGCTGGCCCGCCTCAACCATCCCCACATCGCGACCGTGCACGAATTCGGCGCGGAAAACGGCGTGGACTTCCTGGTTACTGAGTACATCACGGGCATAACCCTGAACGATAAGCTGCTCGGCGGCCCTTTGGGCGAGGCACAGGCGCTGAGCCTGGCTGCTCAGCTGGCGGAAGCGCTGGAAGCGGCGCACGAGCAGGGTGTGGTGCATCGTGACTTGAAGCCCGCCAACCTGCGGCTGACCAGCAAGGGACAATTGAAGGTGCTGGACTTCGGCTTGGCCAAGCTGGCGCGCGCGCTCGATTCCACCCTGCCCACAGAAAACTTGAGCCAGAATCCAATTCTCTCCGGCACGCTTCCCTACATGTCGCCGGAGCAGGTTCGCGGCCAGCAGGTGGATGAGCGTAGCGACATCTGGGCGGCGGGCGCGGTGATTTACGAGATGGCCACCGGACAGCGGCCCTTTCCCGAGCGGCACCCGCCGCAACTGATTGACGACATCCTGCGGCAGCCGCCCAAGCCGCCGAGCGCCATCAATCCCCGCCTCGCGCCCGGGTTTGAGGCCATCATCCTCAAGGCATTGGATAAGGACCCGGAACGCCGTTACCAGTCCGCCCGCGAGTTGCGGGTGGACCTGCTGCGGCTCATGCCCAGCGGCAGCGGGACGGCTTGGGAATCGAGCGCATCGCGGCCGATCGCACGCCCGGGGGCGAAAACCCGCAGAGCCCTTCTAGTCGTGCCTCTCGTGCTGGCTGGTGTGCTCGCCCTGATCGGCTTTCGGCTGAAGAGCCGGCTGCATCCGGCGCAGGCTTCCCCCCGCATTCTGGCGATTCTCCCCTTTCAAGCGGTGGATGGCGATAAGGCCACCGGCGCGCTGGGCGCCGGCATGACCGAGACCTTGACCGCGCAATTAGCCCAGTTCAGCGATCGCAATTCCCTGCAGTTGGTCTCTACCCACGAAATCGAGGCCCAGGGCATCAAAACCGCGGAACAAGCTCACCGCGATTTTGGCGTGGACTGGGTGCTGGAAGGCAGCCTGCAGCAATCCGGCTCGCAGCTGCGCATCAACTGCATCCTAGTGGACGCCTCCACCCAGCGCCAGCTGGGTGCAACCACCATAACTGCTACCGCTAACGACATTTTTGGCCTGGAAGACAAGGTGGTGAATAAGACGCTTGAGATCCTGGCTGTCGCCATTCCACGGGCGCAGCGTAACAGCACGCAGATGCGGGCGGGCACCAGTCCGGAGGCGTACCAGCACTACCTTCGCGGGCTGGGCTATCTGGAGGAATATCAGAAGCCGGAGAACATCCAGAGCGCCATTGCCGAATTTGGCCAGGCCTTGCAGGTGGACCCCAACTATGGACGCGCTTATGCCGGCATGGGCGAGGCCTACTGGCTGGG
>DATJEH010000246.1:0-4351 GCA_035496875.1 Terriglobales bacterium
TAAGCCAGGCGTTTCGCAAGCAGCCGGCGCAGGGTGAACTAGTGCTGGGCCGGGCCCACATTCATTTTCTGGAGGGCGTGAACGTACCCGTTTCCTCCACCCAGATTCGTGCCGCTGCGGCCAGCGGGCGTTCGTTGGCCCGTTTTGTGCCCGAACCGGTGGCGGAATACATCAAAAAGATGCGGCTGTACCGGGCCCAGGCGGCTTCGGAGCAGGGGCCTGAGCCAAGAGCTAAGAGCCAACAGCTAACAGCCAACGAGGGATGATCCAACTGTCTATTATGGCCAAGAAGAACAATCTCAAGCAGCAGGTCTCGCAAGCCATTGGCGCTTGCGTGGAAAAAAAGGCCGAAGACGTTGCCATCTTGCAGATGGAGAAGGACTCCGGCGCTTTCACCGACTATTTCGTGGTTTGCAGCGGCAGCAATCCGAGGCAAGTTCAGGCCATCTCTGACGAGGTGGAGCAGCGCCTGGAAAAATTCGGCCTGCACCCCACCCATGTCGAAGGCTACAAGCAGGCGGAGTGGGTGCTGCTCGACTATGTGGATTTTGTGGTGCACGTTTTCTCCCAGAAGGCGCGCAAATATTACGACCTGGAGCGGCTCTGGAAGGCTGCCCGGCGCCTTGAGCCCTCGGAATTGGCCGCCCGGCGCAGCCGGACACGGACCGAAACGGCGGCGGAAGCGCCCCGTCCGCACCGCCGGAAGGCATAAAAAGGCATGGCGCAGTCTGAGCAGCAGCGCAACCAGGCCGTCTCCTCCGAGGTGAGTTCGGCCGCTGTCGCCCCAGCTCCCGCCACACCTGCCCAGCAGATTCTTTCTTCCTGGATTGCGGCCGACCCGCTCTCCCTCGAACTGCTGGAAAAAGCTCAGCGTGTGGCCGCCAGCGCTTCCACTGTCCTCATTCGCGGCGAGAGCGGCGTCGGCAAGGAGTTGCTGGCTTCGCTCATCCACTACTTGGGTGTCGGACGAGACGAGCCCCTGGTCAAGATTGACTGTGCCAGCCTGCCTCGCGAGCTGATGGAAAGCGAGCTTTTCGGCTACGAGCGAGGCGCCTTCACCGGCGCCACTCAGGCCAAGCGCGGGCGCCTGGAATTGGCCGGAGCGGGCACCCTGGTGCTGGATGAAGTCGCTGCCCTTACCCCTGCCATGCAGGCCAAGCTGCTGCGCGTTCTGGAGGAAAAGCGATTCGAGCGCCTGGGCGGCAACCGTCCTGTCACCCTGGCCGCCCGCATTATCGCGCTCACCAATTCGGACCTGGAGCAGGCGGTCGCCGCGGGAGCGTTTCGCCAGGATTTATTCTACCGGCTCAATGTTATTCCCCTGCTGGTGCCGCCCCTGCGCGAACGTCGCGGCGATATCCGCCCTCTGATCGGGCACTTCATTCCCCGTCTCGCCGAATTGCACCGCCGCTCCGCGCCCCAGGTTTCCCCCGCCGCGCTGGCCCTGCTCGAAGCCTATGACTACCCCGGCAACGTTCGTGAGTTGCGCAACCTCCTGGAGCGCGCCCTGGTACAGTCGCAGAGCCCGGAAATCCATCCCGCCGATCTTCCGCAATTGCGCGTCAGCAGCCCAACCATGACCCTGGAAGAAAGGGAGCGCGCCTACATCGCCGAAGTGCTCGATGCTACCCGCGGCAAGAAGGGCCGCGCCGCCGAAATCCTCGGCATCAGCCGCAAGACCCTGCTGGAGAAGCGCAAGCGCTACGGGCTTGAGTGAAGTTTTCCGCCGCCGAACTAACCCTGCCATTGCGCACAAGATTCCCCACCGGCTGAAGAGTTCGTCGCCAGCCGCTTTCCCCGTCTGATACCCTGTAACGTTTCTGCGCCGTCTGACTCAAACCGCCCAGGAGACCACTTGAAACCTCGGAACGGTAGTTCCTCCCCTTCCAGTCGCAGGCAGTTTTTGCAATCTACGGTGATGGGTGGAGTAGCCGTGGCCTTCAGTCCGGCGCTGGCCCAAGCCCAGGGTGAGCAGACGCCCACCCCTCAAGTACCCAGCTTCGAACTGGACGAGCTCACCGTCCGTGACCTGCAGCGCGACATGAGTTCGGGCAAGTTCAGCGCCCAATCCTTGACCGAGAAATATCTGGCCCGCATTGATGCCATAGACAAGCGCACCATCAACTCGATCATTGAAGTCAATCCTGACGCCCTGGCCACCGCCGAGCAGCTCGATCGCGAGCGCAAGGCCAAGGGGCCGCGAGGTCCCCTGCACGGCATCCCCGTGCTGATCAAGGACAACATCGGCACCCACGACCGTATGATGACCACCGCCGGCTCGCTGGCACTGCTGGGGTCCATACCTCCGCGCGATGCCTTCGTCGCCCAGAAGCTGCGCCAGGCCGGCGCCGTCATTCTGGGCAAAACCAACCTCAGCGAGTGGGCTAACTTTCGCTCCACGCATTCCACTAGCGGCTGGAGCGGCCGCGGCCGTCAGACCAACAATCCCTACGCGCTGAACCGGAATCCATGCGGCTCCAGTTCCGGCTCAGGGGCTGCCGTTTCCGCCAACCTGTGTGCGCTGGCTATAGGCACAGAAACCGACGGCTCCATTGTCTGCCCTGCCAATGCCAACGGGGTCGCCGGCATCAAGCCGACAGTAGGTCTGGTCAGCCGCGCCGGCATCATCCCCATCTCCCACACCCAGGACACCGCCGGACCCATGGCCCGCACCTTGGCCGATGCTGCCGCTTTGCTGGGAGCTTTAACTGGCGTGGACCCCAACGACCCCGCCACCGCTGCCAGCAGCGGCAAAGCCGTTTCCGACTACACCCGCTTCCTCGACCGCAAGGGCTTGCGCGGCGCCCGCCTGGGAGTGGTGCGCAAGGCGTTCGGGTTTGATCCCGCCGTGGACCGCATCATGGAAGAGGCCTTGGCCGAGATGAAGCGCCAGGGGGCCATCCTGGTGGATCCTGCCGACATCCCCACCTGGGGCAAGTGGCACAAACAGGAAAACGAGATCATGCTCTATGAGTTCAAGGCCGATTTGAATTCCTATCTCGCCGGCCTCGGTCCGCAGGCTCCCGTGCACACGCTGCAAGACGTCATCAACTTCAACGACGCGCACGCCAAAGAGGAAATGCCTTACTTCGGCCAGGAGCTATTCGTTCAGGCGCAGGCCAAAGGCCCCCTGACCAGCAAGGAATACCGGGATGACCTGGAGCAAGCTCTGCGGCTTACCCGCAAAGAGGGTATTGACGCCATTATGGATCAGCACAAACTCGACGCTCTGGTGGCGCCCACCGGCGGCCCCGCCTGGCTCACCGATCTGGTGGACGGCGACTCCTTCGGTGGCGGCAGTTCCAGCGCGGCTGCGGTGGCCGGCTATCCCGATATCACCGTGCCCGTCGGGTTTATCTTCGGCCTGCCGCTTGGGATTTCATTTTTCGGCCGGGCTTGGAGCGAGCCTGCCCTCATCCGCATCGCTTATGCCTTCGAGCAAGCCACCAAAGCTCGCAAGCCGCCCCGCTTCTTGCCGACGGTGGACCTGACCGTCTGATTGACGATTGAAGATTTACGATTGCCGATCGAACTGCGGGGCCGCAGAGCCCTCCGAGGGTCTTAATTCGTCGGTCGACAATCTGCAACCGTCAATTCGGCAAGTTCCTCGTTTGCCACTACTTCCGGCCTTTCCAACGCCCCGTTTCGCTCCCTGCTCATGCTATAATTCACCTAAGCTCTCGGGCGACTAACATCCTGTAAATGCAAGCAGTTAGCCCAATTTCGCGGCGGCCCCTGGCCAGCCGTGATCACACGTAGCGTACGCGTTCTTTTGCGCAGCCTTTCAGGGCTGAATGCTAGGGAGCTAGTCAGCTAGAAAGCCAGGTAGCTATAAATGGCAGACAACGATAATCCCCAACTTCCCTTGACCCCGCCACCCGGTGACGGTGGCGCCGGCGGCGGCCAGCCGCAGAACATTCAGCCCATCAACATTGAAGACGAGATGCGGCGGTCGTATCTCGACTACTCGATGTCGGTGATCATCGGCCGCGCCCTCCCCGATGTGAAAGACGGGCTCAAGCCGGTGCATCGCCGCATCCTCTACGCCATGCACGATATGGGCTTGCTGCACAACCGCAAGCACGTGAAGTGCGCCAAGGTGGTCGGCGAATGTCTGGGCAAATACCATCCCCACGGCGACGCCGCACTCTACGACGCGCTGGTGCGTATGGCGCAGCCCTTTTCTCTGCGCTACCCGCTGGTGGATGGTCAGGGGAACTTCGGCTCGGTAGACGGCGACCCGCCCGCGGCCTATCGCTACACCGAATGCCGCATGACCGCCATTGCCGAGGAGTTGCTGGCCGATATTGAGAAAGACACCGTGGACTTCGTTCCCAACTTTGACGAGTCC
>DATJEH010000247.1:0-9402 GCA_035496875.1 Terriglobales bacterium
GCCCCGTATGCGTGACTGTATGTTCTCTTCGCTCACGTCTTCCGGCAGGTTGCCGAACGCCGGCCGCAACGTCTTGCGGTAGCTGTCGAACAGCTCGCCAATGGACAGCACTTCGAAGCGGATGCCCAGGTTGGCGGCCAGCGCGCGCGAATCCTCAATGCTGCCCGGGGAGGAATACTGGCTGGGCATGCTCACCCCGAGCACGTTTTCCGCACCCAGCGCATCCACGGCGATGCAGGCGGTTAGCGCCGAATCAATGCCTCCGCTCAACCCCATAGTCACCCGCGTAAACCCGCACTTACGGCAGTAGTCGCGCGTGCCCAGCACCAGGGCGGCGTAGGCGCTGGCATCCTCGCCCTCCACCTGCTCGTGTAGGTCGCCCGCCAGGGCGTCTGGATCGAAAAAGATCAAGTCTTCCTCAAACGATTTGCCCTGCGCCACCACCCGTCCGTCCGGGGCGAGCACGAAGCTGGAACCGTCGAACACCAGGCTGTCGTTGCCCCCCACCAGGTTCACCATCGCCACCGGCACCTTGTCGTTATGGGCCACCGTCGCCAGCATTTTCTGCCGAAACTCGCGTTTGCCGATCCAGAAGGGCGAGGCCGAAATATTGAGCAGAAAGTTGCCGCCGGCGCTCAACAGCGCCTCAACCGGGTCAAAGCCGTACAGGCGCCGGGGCCAGAAATGTTTGTCATTCCAGGCGTCTTCGCAGATGGTCAGCGCCATTTTTTTGCCGCAGAAGGAGAACAGTTCCTGCCGCTGGGCGGGCGCGAAGTTACGCATTTCATCAAAAACATCGTAGGTGGGCAGCAGCATCTTGGACTGCATCATGGCCACTTGCCCATCGCGCAGCAGGGCCGCGGAGTTCATCACCGGCTTGCCCGTCTCCGCTTGCGCTGGTGTCGCCACCCCGCAAACCACGGCTATGCCTTGCGTCTGGCTGGCAATGCGCTCCAGCGCCTCCCGGTTGTGAGCTACGAAGGAGGGCCGCTCCACTAGGTCGCGCGGCGGATAGCCGCACACCGCCAGCTCAGGGAACAGAATCAGCCCGGCGCCCGCGGCCCGCGCCCGCTGCGCAAAAGTGACAATCTTGGCCGCATTGCCGCTGAAGTCCCCTATGGTGGTGTTGATCTGTCCCAGGGCAATCTTCACAAATTAAGTGTAATGGGTGCCCGCGCGGACTTGCCAGTACCCACTTGATGCGCCTCTTGCCTGCCCCGCAACGGCCCACTGGTATCATAGGCAAAGTGGAGAGCACGCAAGCGCAAACCGTTTCGCCGGCGAAGGTCGAGTCCTTCCTGCTGGAAGTGGCTGACGCGGTTAACACCTCGCTTGACCTGGACACCACCCTCAGCCGTGTGGCCGAGCTGGTGCGCCGCATCATTGACTACGAGATTTTCGCCATCCTGCTGCTCAATGAGAAGACGCAGGAGCTGCGCATCCGCTTTCAGATCGGCCATCCTCCCGAGGTGGCCGAGCGCATCCGCATCAAGGCAGGCGAAGGCGTTACCGGCCTGGCAGCCCAGCGCCGCGACGCTGTGCTGGTCAACGATGTGGCCGAAGAGCCCGCTTACATCAACGCCATTCCTCGCGTCCGCTCCGAGCTGGCCGTACCCCTGATCGTGAAGAACCGCGTCATCGGCGTGATTGATATCGAGGCGCCCTACCGCAACTACTTCACCGAAGAGCACCGGCGCGTGCTGGCGCTGATTGCCTCGCGCGTGGCCATCGGCATCGAGAATGCCCGCCTTTACACCCGCACCAATCGCCAGGCGCGCACGCTTACCCTGCTTAACGAGATCAGCCGCGAGCTCACCTCCATCTTGAATCTCGACCAGCTGTTCAAGCGCATTGGCGAGCTCATCAACCGGCTCATGGACTACCAGATGTTCAGCGTGCTTCTGCTCGATCCCACCGGCAGCAAGCTGCAGCACCGCTTCTCCCTGCGCTTCAAGACCAGCGTGCACATCAAGCACGATATCCCGCTGGACCGCGGGCTGGTGGGCTGGGCGGCGCGCCATAAGCAGCCCGTCCTGGTTCCGGATGTCAGCAAGGATCCGCGCTACATAGCGCTCAACCCGGAAACCGGCTCCGAGCTCTGCGTGCCGCTCATCTACAAGGATAACGCCATTGGCGTGCTCGATATCGAGCACACCCGGGTGGGATATTTCACCGAGGACCACCAGCGCACCGTCACCACGCTGGCGGCGCAGATCGCCATCGCCATCGAGAACGCCCGCCTTTACGAACAGGTAGCGAAACAGGAGCGCCGCCTGGAGCGTGACCTGACCCTGGCCCGCGAGTTGCAGATCCGGCTCCTGCCTCCGGCGCAGCCCAAGATGAAGAACCTGGACGTGGCCGCGCGCTTTGTGCCGGCCCGCGCCATTGGCGGAGACCTCTACGATTTCCTCGACTACTCGCTCGCCCGGCATGCCATCGCCGTAGGCGACGTCAGCGGCAAGGGCGCTCCCGCCGCCATCTATGCCGCCCTGGTCAGCGGCATCCTGCGTTCGCACTGCGCGGTTGAGCCCTCGCCCGCGGAAATGCTTTCCGCCGTGAACCTCTCCCTGGGCGAGCGCCCCATCGAAGCCCAGTTCGTTTCTATCATCTATTCGGTCTGGGACGACGATGAACGCCACCTGCGCATCGCCAACTCCGGCCTGCCCCGTCCCATTTACTGGCACAGCGGCAAAGTTGAAATCATCGAAGCCACCGGTCTTCCCCTTGGTTTGTTCGAGAACGCCGATTACGACGAATTCGGCTTTGAAACCCATCCCGGTGACCTGTTTGTCTTCTTCAGCGACGGCATTCTTGACGCCCGCAGTCACAACGGCACCTTATTCGGACGCGAGCGCCTGGAGAAGGTGGTCGCCCGCACTGGCGAAGGCTCAGCCACGGATGTGGTCGCGGAAATCTTCACCGCGGTCAATCATCACGCCGCCGGGGTGGAGGCGTTCGACGATCAAACCGTGGTCGCTTTGAAGGTCAAGTAGGTGGCCAAGTCCAAATCCCAATCTGCAGCTAAACGTCCCGCCGCGCTTCCCGTCCTTTTGCGCTCGCCCGGCTTCGCATACCGCCGGATCGCAGGTCGGCGAGACAAGAGTGCGGTCGCGGAGACCGCGCTGTATTGCGAGCGTGTTCCCCTGTCTTCGCTGGCTGAAGAGTTCTCTACCCCGTTGTACGGCTACTCCGCCGGCACAATTCGGCGACGCTATCGCGAGTTCGACCGCGCCTTCCGCGGCTCGCCCCACACCGTCTGCTACTCCGTAAAGGCTAACTCCAATCTGGCGATCTTACGGCTGTTGGCGGGACTAGGCTGCGGCTTCGACGTGGTCTCCGGCGGCGAACTGGAGCGCGTACTGCAGGCGGACCGCCGCGCCGCCAGGAAGGTCGTCTTTTCCGGCGTGGGCAAAACTGCTGCTGAAATGGATGCGGCCCTCAAAGCCGGCATCCTGCTGTTTAACCTGGAGAGTGAGAGTGAGTTGGAGTTGCTGGCCGAACGCGCCCAGCGCCGCCGCGTTACTGCCCGTGTCGCCCTGCGAGTCAATCCCGATGTGCCCGCGGAAACTCATCCCTACATCTCCACCGGATTGCATCGTCACAAGTTTGGGGTACCCATTCACGATGCACCCCGCCTTTACGCCCGCGCCGCCGACAGCCTGTTTTTGGAAGTAGCCGGCGTTAGCGTGCACATCGGCTCGCAAATTATAAATCTGGCGCCGTTTACTGCCGCCATGGAGCGTGTGGCGGACCTGGTGCGGGGCTTGCGCGCAGACGGCCACACCATTGGCTACGTGGACGCTGGTGGCGGGCTCGGCATTTCCTATACTCAGCTTGGCCTGCCCGAGTTCGCGGACTTTACCGCCCACTATGCTGCCGCCCTCATCGCCCCCCTGCGCGGCCTCAAACTGCATTTACTGCTGGAGCCAGGACGCTCCATCGTGGGACCGGCAGGCGTGCTTCTCACCCGCGTGCTTTATCACAAGAGCAACAACAGCAAGAAATTTCTGGTGGTGGATGCGGCAATGAATGACCTGCTCAGGCCCGCACTCTACGACGCCTACCACGAAATTGTGCCCGTCCTGCGCCTTCCTGCCGGCAAGCACGAATTGTTCGACGTGGTGGGTCCCATCTGCGAAACGGGAGACTTTTTTGCCCGCGGCCGCGAGATGCCCCCGGTGAAGGATGGTGATCTGCTGGCCATCCTCGATGCCGGCGCTTACGGCATGGTGCTGGCCTCCAATTACAACACCCGCCCTCGTCCCGCCGAGGTTCTGGTGGATGGCGGTACGGCGCGCCTCATCCGCCGCCGGGAGAAACTTTCTGACCTGCTGCGACTGGAAAACTTCTAAAAAGCGTTAACCCAGAGCTCGCAGAGATCATTAAGGAGAAATCCCGGATGTCATCCTGAGCGAGTGCGAGCCCAGCCGTCTTCCCGGACTTCTTCCCAGCAGAACGTTGCTGACTTCTAATCTTCCTCTGCGTTCTCGGCGCCGAAGATCTTTCTCCGCGACCTCTGCGTTGAAGGCTTTTGTCGGCCCGGTTATTGCGCACTGCGTTGCCACACCACTTTGCCGCCCATGATGGTGGTTTCCACTTGCACGTTGCGGATCAGCTTGGGATCAATGGCGAAGATGTCGTCGCTCAGAATTACCATGTCGGCCAGTTTGCCGGGGATGATCGAGCCCTTCTCGTTTTCTTGAAATTCCGTGTAAGCCGAGCCCATGGTGTAGGCCTGCACCGCTTCCGCCACGCTGAGCTTCTGCTCCGGCATCCAGCCGTTGGGATTCTTGCCATCGAGGGTGGCACGGGTCACCGCCGCATAAATCGTCAGCAGGGGGTTGAGCGGCGCTACGTCCCAATCGGTGCCCAGCGCCAGCTTTACTCCATGATCCAGAAACGTTCGAAAGGCATAGGTGGTCTTGATGCGCTCCGGTCCAATGCGGCGTTCCGCCCAGCGCCCGTCGTCAATGGCATGATAGGGCTGCACCGAGGCGATCACTCCCAGCCGGGCAAAGCGCTCAAAATCCTTGGGCGCCATATGCTGGGCGTGTTCGATGCGCCAGCGTCGGTCCTTCTCCCCATTCGCCTTGGCTACATTCTGGAACAGGTCCAGTACCAGGGAAATTGCCTCATCGCCAATGGCGTGCACGCAGAGTTGCAAACCCGCTTTGTCGGCTCCGATGAGGCGCGCGCGCATCTTGGAAAGTGGCTGCATTTCGTCGGTGAGCAGGCCTCGGGTTTTGGGGTCATCTGTATAAGGCTGGAAGAAGTAGGCCGTGGTTGATCCCAGCGAACCGTCGGCAAAGGCTTTCATCGCGCCCGTACGCAGAAGGCTGGAGCCGAAGGCGTGCCGCATGCCAACCCTGGCGTAACTTTGCCAGTCGTCAATCAGAGGCGCTACGTAGATGCGGGTGGTCAACTCGCCTTTTTCCTGTAGCTCCTTGTAAGCCTCCAGGTTACGCGACAAATCCTCATTGGAATTGGCCATCTCCTGCACGCTGGTCACGCCTACGCTGCGGGCGAGTTTCAGGGCGCTGCGCACGGCTTCTAGCCGTTGCTCATGGCTGAGCGGCGGAATGACTGCCTCGACCAGGCTCTTGGCCGCATCCTTCAGAATTCCAGTGGGATTGCCGTGCGCGTCCCGCCCGATCTCTCCCCCGGGCGGATCGGGAGTCTCGGCCGTGATGTGCGCCAGCTTTAGCGCCCGGGAGTTGGCCAGGTACATGTGGCCGTCGTATCGCCCCACAGCCACTGGGTTGTCAGGCGTGACCTTGTCAATCATCTCCCGCGTGGGCAGTTGGGGCGGGTTCCAGCGCTGCTCGTCCCAGGTCCCTCCAAGGATCCACCGTCCCTTCGGCTGTTTGGCCGCATATTGCGCGATGCGGGCGGCGAATTCCTGCGGGCTGCCGGCGTCTTTCAGTTGCACGCTGGCCAGCCCCAGCCCGCTGTCCAGGAAGTGCACGTGGGCGTCGTCAAAGCCCGGCAGCACCAGCCTGCCTCCGGCGTCAATCACCCGTGTCCCGGGTCCGCGCCACGCATCAATGGCGGAGGCGCTGCCCACCGCCGCGATGCGCTCTCCCAGTACCGCCACCGCTTCCGCCCGTGGTTGCTGCTTATCTACCGTGTAAACCCTGGCGTTGGTGATGATCAGGTCCGCCGACGGCCGGTTCTGGTCCTGCGCCCACACCGTGCCGGCTATGACCAGGAGCATCGCCATTTGCCACCAGCATCTGCGGTTTGCAGGCGATCTGCGATTTGTTTTATGTCTGGATTTCGGGCGAACAATCATTCGATCCTGCCACCGCGTTAACTGACCACTTGCCACCGATAACTGACCACTGGTTTTACCTCTGTCCCCATTTCAGCTTCGCGCGCAGCACATCGAAAAATGTCCTCTTCATGCGCAACAACTGCACCTTGTGCTCCGACTTGCGGCAGGTGACCCGGTCGCCTTCCAGCAACGGCATGCCGATTTGTCCGTCCACGCTGAGGAAGGCATTCTCCTCCGCCGCCTTGACCACGATGGAAATCTCTACCGAGTCGCGCACCACCAGGGGACGGTGGGTGAGCGCATGCGGCGAAACCGGCGTGATCACAAAACCTTCCACCGAGGGCATCAGGATGGGTCCTCCCGCCGCCAGCGAATACGCCGTCGAACCCGTGGGCGTAGCCACGATAAGTCCGTCCGCCTTGTAGTTGGAGACAAAATCCTGGTCGATATAGAGGTCGAAATCGGCCAGTCGCGCGATGGCGCTCTTGTTCACCACCACATCATTTAACGCGTGATACTGGGCTACGCATTTACCTTCGCGCAGCAACTGGCAATCCAGCATGGAGCGCAGTTCGGTGCCGCACTTGTTCTGGTCCATGCCCGTCAGGGTGGAATAAAGGTCCGCCAGTGGCACTTCGGTCAGAAAGCCAAGCGAGCCCAGGTTGACCCCCAGCACGGGTATTCCGGCCCTGGCCACGGCGCGCGCGGCCGCCAGCAATGTGCCGTCGCCCCCAAGCACGACCACAAACTTGGGGCTGCGGGCGGCCACCGCTGAACGTTCCACCACCTCCGGTCCGGAAGCGTAGGCCGCGGTCTCGTGGTCCACTACCACCTTGTAGTCATGTTCCTGGAACCAGCGCAGCAGTTCCGGGACAACTTGCGCCAGTTCCGGTTTGGCGGGCTTGGAAAAAATGGCGGCCGATTTCATGTCCACTATGTCCCTGAATCAGAATCGCTGATTGTACAGCCTGGGCCTGAAGTTGGTCAGCCGCCCGCCTCTAGAACGTGCCGTACAAGAGGAATTCCCGGTTGCCCTCTGCTCCCAGGATGGGCGACTCCATGACCTCGGTTTCGCGGCAGCCCAGTTCCAGCAACTGCGCGCGCACCTTCTCCACCGCTTCCTTTTGCGCTTCCGGGTCGCGCACAATCCCGCCTTTTCCCACCCTTTCCCTGCCCACCTCAAATTGCGGCTTTACCAGCACAATTACTTTTTTGTTAAGGCGTTGCGCAGCTGGAAATGCGGCAGCCACCACTGCCGGCAGCACCAGGGTGGCGGAGATAAACGACACGTCCATGACCACCAGGTCAACGGCGTCCCCGATATCCTCGGGTTTCAGATAGCGCGCATTGGTCTTTTCCAGGAGGCGCACCCGGGCATCCTGCCGCAGGCGGAAGTTAATTTGTCCATACCCGGTGTCTAACGAAATCACGCGCGCCGCCTCGTGTTGCAGCAGGCAATCGGTAAAACCGCCCGTAGATGCCCCAACGTCCAGGCAGATCTTCCCCCTCACGTCCACCTTCCAGCGATGCAGCGCCCCTTCCAGCTTCAAACCGCCGCGGCTCACATATTTCAGGTCCGGTCCCAGCAGGCGGATTTCCGCCTCTGAATCCACCTCCGCCCCCGCTTTTTCAACCTTTTGCCCATTGACCAGCACGCGTCCGGCAAGCACCAGGGCCTGGGCGCGCTCCCGCGAGGGCGTCAGCTTCCTTTGCACCAGCAACTTGTCTATGCGCACCTTCAATTTTGAGTCGCTGTGATTTTCTTTCTGCAGCTGCGCACTTTAACAGGTGCAACCCGTAGAAGTTACGTGTGTTGAGAGGCTTACTTCGATACTGACCCAGTTTTCCACATAATTTTCCACAACCGTGTTGAAAATTTTTGGGGCGTTGCGGCCCGTGGATTGCCTGTTGCATTCTTCATCAGACGCCGGCTGTTTGGGCTTTTCGTCTATGGGACCGGTACACATTTACTCCAGTCCCAGCCCGCCATCCACGGCCAGCACCTGCCCGGTAATAAACTGGGGGGCGGTGGCGAAGAACAGTACCGCGCGCACCACTTCCTCCGCCCTTCCGTTCCGTTGCATGGGCGTCTTCCTCGCGACTCGTCGAAGCAAGGCGGCATCTCTGCCGTCTCCCAGGTCAATCATGCCTGGGGCCACGCAATTCACCGCGATTTGCGGCGCCAGCGCTTTGGCCATCACCTGGGTCAACATGGTGAGCGCCGCCTTGGAAGCGCAGTAGTGAGCATGAGTAGCCCAGGGCCGCAGCCCACCCAGGGAACCCAGGTGAATGATGCGTCCCTGGCGCTGCCGCAGGGGCTTCAGCGCGGCCTGTGACATCAGGAACGGGCCGCGGGCATTGACGGCGAACATATCGTCCCACTGGCGCAGGGTGATCTTTTCGAACTCCACCGTCTCGTAAATGGCGGCATTGTTGACCAGCATGTCCAGGCCGCCAAATTCGCCCGCTACTTTTTCGACCGCGTTGCGCACGCTTCTTTCCTGCCGCACATCGCAGCCCAGGGCCACGCCCCGTACCCCCAGCCGGCGAATGTCCTCAGCCGTTTGCCGCGCCTCGCGCGCTGATTCCAGGTAGGTGATGGCCACGTCTGCGCCAGCTGCCGCCAGGGCCAGGGCGATCTCCCGCCCGATCCGCCGCGCCCCTCCCGTTACCAGCGCCGCCTTGCTCCGCAGCTCGCCTTCAGCCATGGCCGCGATTGTACCCTGTGGATTAGCCCTCCGGTCACTTGACCCTGCGCGGGGATAGGCTAGCGTACTCAGGATGGAGCAAATTAAGAAGATCTACCGAGTGGTGCGCTGGGCCAGTTTTGGCGGGCTGATAATCGGTATCTTCCTGCTGCTGAAGAGTCCCGCCCCGGTCGCCCCGGCCCTCGATCCGCCTGTGGTCCAGCAGAACGCCGAGTCTTTCCAGCAAAAGCTTACCGAACTGGCGAACGCGCAATCGGCAGGCGATACGGGCACCGAAGTCCACTTCACTGCGCCCGAGGTGAATGCCGCTATCGTGCAGGCAACGGTTCCCCAACCCGCGCCGGCGCGTCCCACGCCAGCCGCGCAGCCCGCGCCACAGCCCGCAGCCGAACAGGTGCCCATCAAGTCCACGCTGGTGAG
>DATJEH010000248.1:0-10943 GCA_035496875.1 Terriglobales bacterium
ATGAATCGCTTCTTGAACTCGCGAACGGCTTCCGAATAAAGAATGCCGCTCTTATACATCTGCATGATTAAGGCTTCCAGCTGATCCTTCACGGCGACTCCCTTTCGTTCGGAAAGGCTGAGAATTATGAATAGTGCCTGAACATCTACTTCTGTTGCACGGGATCCGGGATGGAGACTTGGGCCGGGGGCGAGGGCCGGGTCATGCCGCGCAACCCGTCCATCCCCTGTTGAAAACGATTGCGTACCGCCGCCGGCGCCACCCAGGAAGCCGCCCGGGCCACCGTCAGAAAATAAGGCCCCAGAGTTGATCCGGACAGCATACGTGTGCCCGGAGTAAACGAGGCCAGCGCCAGCGCGACTACCGCTATTACCAGCACGCCTCGCAAAAACCCAAAAGCGGCGCCCAGGAGGCGGTCAAACCAGCGCAAACCCACTTCCTTCAGAGTCCAGCGCGTAATCCTTCCCACCAGGCCCGCAATTCCCACCACGGCAATAAAAATCAGCAGGAAGGCGCCTATCTCCGCCACCCACTGTGCCCGGGTATAGGGTGAAAACCAGCCAGCTACCCGCCCATACTCCCAGGCGGCCAGCAGATATCCCAGCACCACCCCCGCCAGGGAGAAAATCTCGTAAAAGAAACCTTCCTTGGCGGCCAGCGCCATGGAGAGCGTTACCGCCACCACGATTACCCAGTCAATCCCGGTCATGAGTTCGCAGCCCGGCCTTAAACATCGAGCTCGCGTCCGGTCAGACGGCGATACGCCTCCAGGTACTTTTCGCTGCTCTTCAGTGCCACCTCTGCCGGCAAAGCTGGGGCGGGCGGCTGCTTGTTCCAGCGGACCTCTTCCAGATAGTCGCGCACGTACTGCTTATCGAAAGAATCCTGGGCGCGGCCAGGAGCATAGGTGTCGGCCGGCCAGAAGCGCGAGGAATCGGGGGTCAGCACTTCATCCGCCAGCACTAATCCTCCGGCTGTGCGTCCAAATTCGAACTTAGTGTCGGCAATGATGATGCCCCGCTGCCGCGCGTAATCCGCCGCCGTCTGGTAAATCTTCAGGCTCAGCTCGCGCAGCTCACGGCTCAGGACCGGCCCTGCCTGCTGCGCCATTCGCTCGAAAGAAATATTTTCATCGTGCCCGCTTAGCGCCTTGGTGGCGGGAGTGAAGATGGGCTCCGGAAGCTGGTCCGATTCGCGCAGGCCGGAGGGCAGGGAAATACCGCATACCGTACCGCTTTGTTTGTACTCCTTCCAGGCGGAGCCGGAAATGTACCCCCGTACCACGCATTCGATGGCCACCATGTCTGCCCGCACCACCAGCATGGAGCGGCCGCGGAGCTGTTCCTTGTAGGGGCTCAGCGAGGCCGGATAGCGCTCCACGTCGGCGGTGACCAGGTGGTTGGGAACAATATCGCGCAGCAGGTCGAACCAGAACAGGGAAAGCTGCGTGAGGACCTTGCCCTTGTTGGGTATGCCGGTGGCCAGCACGTAGTCGAAGGCGGAGATTCGGTCGGTGGCCACGAACAGCAGGTGTTCGTTATCCACCCGGTAAACATCCCGCACCTTGCCGCTGGCGTACAGTTCGAGTTCGGGTATGTCGGTTCGAAGAAGGACGTTATCGAGGAGCTGGGGAGTCATGCAATCATTTTAGCCGCAAGAAACGTCGCGTATTCTAGCCGCCCAGAATTTTTTGTCAACCGGGGTAGAAGGCGGGGAAGGAAAACGGGCTGCGCCGCCCGGCGAAAAAGGGTTGACAAGCGGGCGATTTAGGGAAACAGCCGTCCGGAGCGGCTTTCCCTCGGCCTGCATGTGGAAAAGATGTGCGCTCCGGAAATGCGCTTCGCGGGCCAGGGGCAAAATGTCGCGTTACGACATGTGTGCCGGCTCTGTCAAGCCCCGAAGCGCACCGACACCAGCTTGGAGACTCCCGGCTCCTGCATGGTCACCCCGTAGAGCACGGGAGCGATGCTCATGGTCTTCTTGCTATGGGTGATGAGCACGAACTGCGTCTGCACGCTCATCTCTTTCACCAGCTCGGTAAAGCGCCCGACATTGGCTTCGTCCAGCGGCGCGTCCACCTCGTCCAGAATGCAGAAGGGGCTGGGCTGGTATTGGAAGATGCCTACCAGCAGCGCCAGCGCAGTCAGCGCTTTTTCCCCGCCGGAAAGCAGCAGCACATTCTGCAGGCGCTTGCCCGGAGGCGAGGCCACCACGTCTATGCCGCTCTCCAGGCTGTTTTCCTGATCCGTGAGCCGCATGAAGGCCTGCCCGCCGGCGAACAGCTTACGGAAGGTGAGCTGGAAATTTTCGTTGATGCGGTCGAAGGCTTCCTGGAATTTCTGCCGCGAAACCGTCTCGATCTCGCGAATCGTGTTCTGCGTGTTCTGGATGGACTCCAGCAGGTCCTTGCGCTGGGTCTCCAGGAACTGATGCCGCTGCGCCGTCTCCTTGTACTCCTCCAGCGCCATCATATTGACCGGACCCATAGCCTCCAGGTGCGAACGCATCTGGCGGTAGGCGGAATCTTCTTGCATGAGTTGCTCGCCCTCCACCGGTTGCAGGCTGGAGTCCTCACACAGCACTTGCCGGGTCACGCCCAGTTCGTTTAGGCAGGTCTCGGCCATGTACTCGCTGTCGGACTGCAGCTTGGCGGCGGTGGCGCTGATTTGGCCGCGCCGGTCGCGCGATTGCTCAAGCACCTCGCGTAGCGAGTGCAGGGTCTGGTCAATCTCCATCAGCCGGGTACGTACCTGGTCGCTTTCCGCGTGCAACGTTTCGGCCCGCGCTTCCGCCTGCCTGCGCTCCGCCGCAAACGCGACCACCTGCTCCGCCAATGACTGGCTCTCCGCCTCGCGCTGCTGGCTTTCCGCCACCGCCGAAGCCGCTTGCGCCAGCAGGCTCTGGATCCGTCCCCGGGTCTCGGCCAGCAGCGACTCCATTCTTTGCAGAGCTGCCTCCGCCGAGCGCCGCCGTTCTTCCACGGTGGCCACCCGTGCCATCTGCTGGGAAGCCCTCTGGGCCGCGGCGTCACGCTGCTCGCGCAACCCGCCCAGCGATTGCTGCGCCGCCGCCATCTGCGCTTCCAGGTTCTGCTGCCGCGCTTCCAGGCGCCCCAGTTCGTCCTGGCGCACCGCGATGCAGCTTTGCTGCTCCGCCTGTTCGCCCGCCAGTCGCCGCAATTCCGCATCGCAGACGCTGGCGCGTTCCTGCAATTTCACCGTCTCCGTATCCAGTTGATGCAGCGAGTGTCCGGAGGTCATGGCGTCCTTCTCCGCCTCCCGCTTTTCGTCGTCCAGCCGCTGCAGCAGGGAAGTGAGCTCGCTGATTTCCCGCGCCAGCATGGTGACGCGCTGCTCCTCGCCGCGCAGGGCAATCTCCAGCTCCGCCAAGTTGCGCATCAGTTCGCGCAATTCCCGCTTCATAGAGAGCGGTCCTTCGGCGCGCTGCTTGCCGCCCGTGACCGTCACATTGTGAAAGCACTCGCCCGATTGCGAGAGGAAGAAAGCCTGAGGGTTTTCCAGTGCCAGCTCCCGCCCCAGCGCAGGATCGGGAACAATGTAGCCATCGCGCAACTTGGGCAGGATCACTTCCAGCGACTTGCCAAAGCCGTTCAGCACCCGAATGCAGTTCTTCAGCGGAACAATGGGAGCCGGCGGCGGCGTCGCCTGCAGGCTCTCATCCACCAGAAAGGAGAAGCGCGCCTGCGAATCGTTGGGATGCACCAGGAAGGTGGCGCGCCCGTCCACGTCGCTGCGCAGCAGGCGCAAGCCTTCATCGGCCGCGTCCCACGACTTGACCACGATGTAGTTGAGCTCGTCGCGCAGGAAATCTTCCACCACGTGCTCGTAGCGGTCCTCGACTTCCAGGAAATCGGCGAGCACGCCCGCCGGCGCCAGGCCGCCCTGCATGCCGCCCGACTGGAACAGGCGTCGTACCGATTCCGTGGAATAGCCATGCTCGGCAATCACCGCCTCCAAAGAAGCCCGGCGTCCCAGCAGGGTAGCGTGTTCCGAGCGCAAGCCGTCCAGCCGCCGCTTGCCCTCGGCTTCCGCGGCGCGCTGCGTTTCGATGCGCTGGCGCACATCCGCTATCTGTTGGCCCAGGGCAGTCACCCGCTGCGAAGCCGTTTCGAAGCTCAGGGCCAGCTGCCCGCGCTCGCCCCCCGCCGCCGCCAGCTGCTCGCTGGCTTGTGTGTATTCCTGCTTCAGCCGCTGCACCTCGCGGCTGAGCGCGGCCAGGCGTTCCTCCGCCTGCGTCACCTGGTTGCGCAAGCGCGACGCCTGCGCCACCGCGTCGAAAATTGAGGTTCGGAATTGTTCCTGCTGGGCTTCCACTCCCGCCAGCGCGGCCCCGGCATCGGCGGCCTGCTGCTGGCAACCCTGCAACTCCTGCTGCGCCGCCTCCACGTCTGCAGCCGCCGACTCCACCACCTGCAGGTGGGAGGCGCTCTCCAGTTCCAGCTCGGTTAGCCGTTCTCTCGTGAGTACCGCCTCGTTTTCGCAAACGGTCGCGCGCTCGGCCAATTCCGTGCAGCGCTCCTCATTGTGGCGCTGGCGGGCCTCGGCCCGGTCGGTCTCCAGCACGAGGGCGCTCACCCGCTCCTGGTTTTGACGTGCCTCCGCTTCGATGGCGTACCCGCGCTGCGAGCGCTCCGCCTGCTCCGTCTCCAATTGCTGGATAGCTTCCGTCTGGTAGCGCATTTCTTCGGCGATGGTGGCCATCTGCGCTTCCAGCTCCCCGCGCTCGCGGTCCAGTTGGGCAAACTTGCTGGCCAGCACCAGGCGCAGCTTGGTTCGCATTTCATCCCGCAGCCGGGCATAGCGCTCCGCCTTGGAGGCCTGCCGCTTGAGTGAGTTCATCTGCCGCGTGACTTCTTCAAATATGTCGTTCACCCGCGCCAGGTTCAGCTTGGCTTCTTCAAGCCTTGCTTCCGCCAGGCGTTTGCGCGTCTTGAAGCGGGTGACCCCGGCGGCTTCTTCGATAATGGCGCGCCGGTCAGTAGGCTTGCTGCTCAGAATCTGCCCGATGCGGCCCTGCTCGATCAGGGCATAAGATTCGGGCCCCAGACCGGTTCCCATGAACAGGTCCTGGATGTCGCGCAGGCGGCAAAACTTTCCGTTCAGCAGATACTCGCTGTCGCCGGAGCGGAACAGGCGCCGGGTGACCACGATTTCGCCCTTTTTGAAGCTCAGAGTCTTAAACTTACGACGGCGGATCTTAAGCACTACTTGAGCGTTGTCTGCGGAAACAGCCGCTGCGATCGCATGCCCATTGCCGTTCTGAGGTTCTGCCGTTTCCGCCACCGCGACCGGCGTCTGGGCGGCGCCATCGGGCGCAGCGCTTGCGGGAGCGGCTCCGTCCTGCTCCTCCACCTTGCCCGGCTGCACATCCTCGATATAGGCCTCGGCCTCCTCGGCGGCGCGCGTGCGCGCCGCAGCTTCGTCCCAATCCTCGGCCCCATCCGCCGGCATTTCATTCTGTATGTCGAATTCGGTGGGCTCATTGGCGTCGCTGCCCTCGTACACCTCCGGGTCAATGAGCGCTATCGAGACTTCCGCCATGCCCGTTGGCTTGCGGTCGCGGGTGCCGGCGAATATCACGTCTTCCATGCGCGAACCGCGCAGCGTCTTGGCCGATTGCTCACCCAGCACCCAGGAAATAGCGTCGGCGATATTGGACTTGCCGCAGCCGTTGGGCCCGATGATGGCGGCTACACCGTCGCCGTTGAATTTCAGTTCGGTACGGTCGCAGAAGGACTTGAATCCCAGAATTTGCAACTTTTTTAGTTTGAGCAACTTCCACTCCTTGCTTTCTTTGCGGGCATGGCTGGCCGCGTGGCCGTGCTCTTTGGCTGGTTAACTGACACGGTTCCAAGGCGCGGCGATCACCTCCGACGCGCGCCCCGGAACACAGATTGTCGCTACTCTACCTGCCAAAGTTCGCCGGGGTCAAGAAAGAAAACACCATTACTTGTGTGGCCTTCCTTCGGACCCCAGTACGTGGCATACACCATGCACTCAAAGAAGCTGAAACGGGTGAGGAAGTTAGGTCGGGGAATCGCGAGAGCAGCTTTAGGGTAGCGCAAGCCCGGCGGCGGAGCAACGAAAATGGTGCAGGACCCCTTTTTCACCACAGAGGACACTGAGGGCCCCAGAGAAAACAAAAATTGGGCAAAGGCACTTTACGAACAACCTGTGCACGACGTTGATGTGGGAACGCAAAGTAGCTTTGCTCTAAGGATTAATTCAGAGGAATTGATTTTTTGAATTTGTTCCCTCTGTGTACTCCGTGAGCTCTGTGGTTAAAACCCGGGTTAATTCCTGCAACGACTCCACGCGCGGCAACCCGCTCTCCCGGTAGGTTCCGGCAATATCGAAAAGCATGGCCTGCATGCCGGCGCGGGTGGCGCCTAGATAGTCCACGGAGTACACATCGCCCACATAGAGGCTGCTCTCAGGCTGGGCTGAGAGTTGCTGCAGCGCGGCATGAAAAATGGCAGGGTGGGGTTTTTCATGGCCTACGTTGCCGGAATCGGTAAAGCCCAAAAAGCACTCGCCAAGACCGCAACTGCGCAGCAGTTTTTCCATGCCGCCATCAGAATTGGAAATCACACCCAGGCGGTATTTGCGCCCCAGTTGCAGCAGAACTTCGCGCGTGCCCGGCCGCACTACGTCCCAATTACCGGAAGTGCGGCTGGCGGTCACTAACGCCTCGTGCAGTCCAGCATCTTCGATCCCTAGAAGGTTCAGCAGGAAGGAGTAGTAGGAATCCCAATACTGACGGTCGGTGTAGCGGCCGGGAGCCGTGTTTGCCCGGTCCAGTTCAGTCTTGGCCTGGCGCTCAGCGGCATACAGTTGCTCCGGCTGGGGCCGAATGCCGCGCGCATGCAGCGCCGCGAGCGTGCGCTCCGTATTGGCGAATACCAGGGTGTTACCGGCGTCGAAGAAGATGGTGGTGAGCGTAGGCGGCATACTGGTAAGCAGTCAGCGCTCTGCCGTGCAGAGGCAGTTAGCAGTTAGCACTTAGCCCCCTCACCATTTTTTCCGGTTTCCCAGGTAACGTTCAGGGGCTAAATGCTAAGTGCAAAATACTAAGTGCTCTCATCACCGGCTGAATGCTGAGTGGTTGCTTGCTACAATTTACTCAGAAAGTCCACGATTTCCGGCTCATTCCAGTCCACCGCGCCAATGAACTTGCGCCGCAGAATGCCTCGCCGGTCAATGATGTAGGTCTCGGGAAACTTGAAAGTGCCGTAAAGCGTATTACTCTTCTGGTCAGGGTCGCGGACGGTCAGGAAATCCACCTTGTGATCCTTGAGGAACTGCCGGTAAGCGTTACCGTCCACGTCCACGCTAACGCCCACCACCTCTACACCGCGATCCTTGAATTTGGTTTGCAGTTGCTCGAGCGAAGGCAACTCCTGAATGCAGGGCGGACACCAGGTGGCCCAGAAGTTCAGTACCACGACCTTTTCGCGCAAATTATGCAAGCTGACCGAAGTGGCGCCGTCCTGCACGGTGAAATCGGGGGCCGGATTGCCGATACGCGGAGGATGCGAGCCACGATAGCAAGCTGCCAGGGCCAGGGTCAGGGCCAGCAGAAGGGGCCAGGAAATCCGCTTCACGCAGCTATAATAGCTGATTCAACCTATGGTGTCAGAGTCCCCAGCAGGTGCCGGCGGCGGCGGAGCGCCGGTAATTTCGGTGATTGTGCCCGCGCGCAACGAGGAAACCTCGCTGGGCGCCTGCCTGCGATCCCTTGTCAGCCAAACCGGGATCGAGCAGGAAATCATCGTAGTGGACGACGCCTCCACCGACCGCACTCGTGAAATTGCCCAGTCGTTTGCCGGCGTGCGCTTGATAGAAGCGGCGCCTCTGCAACCGGGCTCTACCGGCAAGTGCAATGCTCTGGTTTGCGGCGCGCGGCAGGCTCGCGGCAAGTGGTTCCTGTTCACCGATGCCGACACCGTCCATCTTCCCGGCTCGCTGGCGGCAAGTCTCCAGGAAGCGCAAGAGCACCAGGCCGCGCTGCTTTCCTATTCTCCCCGGCAGGAAGTGCATGGCTTCTGGGAAAAGGCGGTCATGCCCGTAATTTTTGCGGAATTGACTCGCGTCTATCGCAGCGGAGAGGTCAACGATCCCGCCGCGCCGGCTGCCGCGGCCAACGGCCAATACCTGCTGATCAGCCGCGAAGCCTATGACGCCGTAGGCGGCCATGCCGCCGTCATGCGAAGCCTGCTGGAGGACGTGGAGCTGGCGCGCGCCGTGAAGCGCTCTGGGCGCCGTATCTATTTCCGCTACGGCGGTGACCGGGTGTGCGCCCGCATGTACCGCAGCTTTGCCCAGCTTCGCGAGGGATGGACCAAGAACCTGGCCCTGCTGTTTGAGTCGCCGCGGCGGCTGGCGCTAATGCGCGGCAGTGAGTTCATCGTCATCGTGGGTGGCGCGGCGGTCACAATCGTGGCGGCTACCCGCCTGCAGCCCGCCGCAGCCGTGGTGGCGGGAGGCGTTGTCTCCGCCGGCTATCTACTGTTTCTGCGCCGCATTCGCCGCGCCCACTTTGGCTGGGACGCCAATCTCCTGGCCCTGCTCGGTTTGCCGGTTTTTGTGTCACTTTTGCTGGGCTCACAACTCTCTCATAGGCAAGGCTCGGTAACTTGGAAGGGTCGCACCTATGGCGCAGCCAGCAGTGCCACCAATTCGGCCGCGGCCGGGAGGAGCTCGGGCTTCCCGGCTGATGCGCCAATCAGCGACGCTGCGGCACCGGGGAGAATCTAATTACCGCCATGGTTTACCTGACCCGCAAAGCCGAATTTTCCGCCTCGCACTATTACCACAATCCCCAGTTCACCCCGGAGGAGAACCGGCGCATTTTCGGCAAGTGCAACAACCCCAACGGGCACGGCCACAACTACACCCTGGAAGTGACGGTGAAGGGCGAGGTGGACCCGCGCTCCGGCTTCGTGGTGGATTTGAAACAGCTGAAGGAGATTCTGAACCGGGAAGTGCTGGACGCGCTCGACCACCGCTTCCTCAACAAGGAAGTACCGGAGTTTGCCACCCGTATTCCTACCACGGAGAACATCGCCATTTCCGTGTGGCAGAGGCTGCAATCACGCCTGGAGCGGGCACAACTGCATCGCGTGCGGGTGTACGAAACTCGCGACCTGTTCGTGGACTACTACGGCGAATGAAAGCCCACCTCACCCGCCGCTACTGGTTTTCGGCCTCGCACCGGCTGCACAGCGACGCCATGTCGGAGGAAGAGAACCGCCGCACCTATGGCAAGTGCAACAACCCGCACGGCCACGGCCACAATTACGCCCTTGAGGTCACGGTGAGCGGGCCGGTGGACCAGGCCACGGGCATGGTCTGCAACCTGGTGGATCTGGACGACTTTGTGCACGCTCAAATTCTGGAACGTTTTGGGCATGAGAACCTGAACACGCTGGATGCGTTTCGCCGGCGCGTGCCCACCACGGAGAACCTGTGCCGCGAAATTTTCGAAATATTGCAGCGCGGATTCACCGCCGCTCATCTGCAAAGGGTAAGGCTGGAGGAGACCATGATGAACTCCTTCGAGTACGCGGGAGACGCGGAAGTTTGTAAATAGAGAACACGGGGGGCAACATGAAGTCCACAACCGAAGTCAGCACCATAACCAGCGCCAGCTTCGAGGAACTGGTGCGGGAAATGATCGTCCGCCTGGGCGAAGACCCGCAGCGCGAAGGCCTGGAGCGCACGCCCGAGCGCGTGCACCGCGCTCTGGAGCAGCTCACACGGGGCTACAAGGAAGATGCGGAGGCGATCCTGCGCGGCGCCCTCTTTACCGTCGGCTACGACGAGATGGTCATCGTCAAAGACATCGAGATGTTCAGCCTGTGCGAGCACCACCTGCTGCCCTTTTTCGGCAAGGTGCACATCGCCTATATTCCCAACGGCAAGGTGATCGGGCTGAGCAAGCTGCCGCGTCTGGTGGAAGTGTTTGCACGCCGCCTGCAGGTGCAGGAACGCCTGACCATGCAGATCGCGGAAACCATTCAGAACGCTATCGAACCCCAGGGCGTGGGCGTGGTCATCGAGGCGCGCCACCTCTGCATGATGATGCGCGGGGTGGAAAAGCAGCATTCGGCCGCAGTCACTTCCTCCATGCTGGGCTGCTTCCGCGATTGCAAGGAAACGCGGGAGGAATTCCTGTCTCTCATTCGCCAGCGTCCCAACGGGGTGTGAGCCTTTTCTTCACCACAGAGGACACAGAGGGCACGGAGAGAGCTATTCAAAACTCCTTTTCACCACCCAGGGCCACGAAGGAACTTCCACTACAGAACGAGCCGACTCTCTTAGCCCTGCCAGAACCCAGCCGCGCAGGCGCCATGAGCGCCGCAGGCCCGGTATGGTCATGAAGCGCCGCAGGCGCGTCATAGTAAAGCCCAGGACGGAAGTCCTGGGTAGCAGATGCCCAAAGACTCCGAGCCCCGTAGGGGCGGCGCCACACTGCGGCTAAAGCCGGTTTTAGCTAAGGCTTCGTGCCGGCATGTCTGAAGACATGCCCCGATACGAATCTCAGTTGCCGCCCAGCGCCTGAGTTGCCGACTCCTGACTCCCGACTACCGGCTCCCATGTGTTTAAATCCCACAGATGGCCTCACCACGAACCATGCAAGGACGAGTCGCCCTCATCACCGGCGCTAGCCGCGGTATCGGGCTGGCGATCGCGCAGGCGCTGGCGCTTCAAGGCTGCAACCTGGCTATTACCGGGCGCGATAAAAAAGCACTGCTGGCGGCGGAGCGGAGGCTTAACCGAGCAACGCCGGCGGGAGCCTGCCCTGAGCCTGCCGAAGGGGCGCCGGCGCCACAACTGCTCACTCAAATCTGCGACGTTCGTGATGCCCAATCTGTTGCGGCACTCTTCGCGGCCGTGAAGAAGAAGTTTCGCCGCCTCGAC
>DATJEH010000249.1:0-4847 GCA_035496875.1 Terriglobales bacterium
ACGCAGAACGGCAACGTGGAATTTCCCCAGGACATATCGCTGTTCCTGGCCGGCGCGTGGTCCACCCACCTGGGCAGTTTTCTGCAGGTGACCTATGACACGCAAGGCGACCACTTCAGCATGGACAACACCGATATCCGCTATGCCCGGCAGACAAAATGGGCGGGCAAGGAACTGGCCTGGGGAGTTGACCTGAATAACAATCCCACGGTGGAGGATCTGTGGAACGACACTCCGGCATGGGGCTTCCCCTTCATCGCCAGCGACGTCGCGCCCACGCCCACGGCCACTCCCATCATCGCCGGGGCTTTAGGGCAGGATGTAGGAGGTGTGGGCGCCTACGCCATGTGGGACCAGCACCTGTACTTTGCGGGCACGCTGTACCGTTCCAGCCACATCGGAACTCCGGAGCCGACCACAGGGGAAGATTTGTCATTCAACATACGCGGAGTCGCGCCCTATTGGCGGATTGCCTGGCAGCAAAACGGCATAAAAAATAACCTGGAAGTGGGCACCTACGGCATGCACATGACTTCCACCCCGGGAGCGGTTACCGGCCTGGAGGACAGCTACACCGACGTGGCGGCGGATGCGCAGTACGACCGGGTGCTAGGAAAAGACGTGCTCTCGGTGCGCGGCAGCTACATTCGGGAGAACTCATCACTGGCGGCCAGCCTGGCGGCGGGAACAGCAGCCCTCAACAACCACCATCTGGATGCGTTTAACGTGAATGCCGAGTATCACATTGGCAACCGGTATTCCACCGCGTTCGGCTGGTTCACCACCACCGGCACCACAGATCCTGTTCTGTTCGGCCCGGCGGCGGTGACGGGCAGCGCCAATGGCAACCCCAAGAGCAGGGGCTATAGCGCCAACTTCTCAGTATGGCCGATCCAGAATCTCGACCTGGGAATTCAATACACGGGCTATACCAGCTTTAACGGTCTGGCCACCAACTATGACGCCGCCGGTCGCAATGCCAGCGGGAACAACACGGTTTATCTGCTGGCGCGGTTCATATTCTGAACGTTATTTCGCCATAGACACTTAAAGGCATCACCACAAGGACACGAAGGACCACAAAGGAATTCAAGCATCCTTCGTGGCCTTTGAGGCGCAAGTTGATCTGATTGCTTGAGGTTTCTATCCGTCTGTGATTTTCTAACCTACCATACCACGCAGCGGTCCTTGCGCACCAGGGGCGCGTTCGCCTTGCAGTGGAACGCCTCCTGGAACTGGGGCATGTTCACGACCACGCCATTGATGCGGTATTGCGCCGGCGAGTGCTCGTCAGTCATGGCCCGCAGGCGCAGGTTTTCCGGACGCTCATTGGCACAATCCCACTGCGCGAAACCGACAAAGTAGCGCTGTTCCGGGCTGAGCCCGTCGCGGTCTTCGAGCTTCTGTCCCCTGGTGGCCGCCTGCCAGGCCTCGTAGGCCAGGATGGTGCCGCCCAAATCGGCTACGTCTTCGCCCAGGGTCAGCCGGCTGTTGATCTTGATGTTGTCCACCACGGTGTATTTGGCGTACTGGTCAGCCACGCAACTGGTGCGGCGATTGAACTCGGCCTCGTCCTTGTTGCTCCACCAGTTGCGCAGGTTGCCGCGAGCGTCGAACTTGCTGCCTTCGTCGTCGAAGCCGTGGGTCAATTCGTGCCCGATGGTGGAGCCGGTGTCGCCATAGTTGGGCGCGTCGTCCATTTTGGGGTCATAGAGCGGGGGCTGCAGGACGCCGGCGGGGAAGTTGATGTCGTTCATCTGCGGGTTGTAGTACGCGTCCACCGTGGGCGCGGGCATCATCCACTCAGCGCGGTCGGGGGGCTTGCCGATTTTGTTGAGCTCGCGTTTGGACTCAAAAACTGTAGCGTGCTGCACGTTGCCCAGAAAATCGGAGCGCGTGATGCTCACGGGGCTGTAGTCGCGCCATTTATCGGGATATCCGATTTTGTTCACGATGCTGTGCAGCTTGGTCAGCGCCTGCTGTTTGGTTTGCGGGCCCATCCAGGGAAGCCCCTTGATCTCCTCTTCCATGGCCTGCTCGATGCGCTGGGTCATGGCCAGAGTGCGCTGCTTCATCTCGGGGGTAAAAGTGCGGGCGACGAATTCTTTGCCTAGCGGGTCGGTCAGGTCGCGATTGGTGAATCGCACGCACCGTTTCCAGCGCGCTGGCATCTGCTCCACCCCACGCAGGGTGCGGGAGTAGAAATTGAAATCCTCCTGCACGAAAGCAGAGGAGAGATAAGGCGCGTTCTGGTGCAGCAGGTGCCAGCGGAAATAAGTCTTCAGATCGCTGAGCGGGGTCTGGGCAAGGATGCGATCCACCTCCTGGTAGAAGGCTGGTTCGGTGACATTGAACTGGCTGAGTTGAGGGTAGCCAATCGCCACCAGGTAGGCCTTCCAGTCGAAATGCGGGGTGAGCGCCTGCAACTGCCGGCTGGTCATCTTGTGGTAAAGCTTGTAGGGATCGCGTTGCTCGACACGGGTGAGGGAAGCTTTGGCCAGTTCGGTTTCCAGGCGCAGGACGGTGGCGGCGTCACGTTTGGCGGTGGCCGCAGGCTCGCCGGCCAATTGGAGCATCCTGTTCACGTGGGCCAAGTATTGGTTGCGAAGTTCCTGCGATTTGTTATCGGTCTTAGTGTAGTAATCGCGGTCGGGAAGGCCGAGCCCGCCGGCCAGCGCGTAGGCTATGACCTGGTCGGAATTGCCCAGGTTTTGGTCAGAGGTAAAGCGGAACAGGGCGCCCATGGGGCCGCGGCCGTAATCATACCCGCGAGTAAGGAGATGTTCGCTGCCCAGGTAAGCGGGAATTTCGCTTTTCGACTTGAGAGCGGCAATGCGCTGCAGGCGGGGTTGGAGCGGGGCCAGGCCCGCTTTTTCCACCGCTGAGGTATCCATGCAGGAAGCGAAGTAGTCGCCGATCTTTTGCTCATCGGCAGTGCGGCCGGTGGCGCGCTGCGACAGGTCCTGCAGAATACCCCACAGGAAGCGCTGATTATCTTCGTAGAGCTTGGTATAGACGGCCCAGGAAGGCTGGTCCGCAGGAATGGGGTTTTTCTTCATCCAGCCGCCGCAGGAATAGGTGTAAAGATCGGTGCAGGGGTCCACGGAGCGGTCCATGGAAGTGGGGTCGAGGCTGGGGGAATAGGGCAGGGCGGTGATGGGACGATCGTCTTCGGCGGCGGGGGCGGCCGACTGTTGCGCCTGCGGAAGCGGAACTGCGATCGCAATCAGGAACAGCGAAAAGACCGCCAGCTTGGCAACAGTTCTCATCAGCGTCTCCACAGGAGCCCTGCAGTGTACCGTAAAACCTATTACAGACACAGGGAGGCGCCAGGGAATTGACGATTGAAGATTTACGATTGACGATTGAACCGTACAGAGTCGCGACTAAAATAATTCGTCAATCTTCAATCATCAATAGGCCTTCTCTGTGTCTCCGTGGTGGATTCTTGTTTCCTAGACCTTTTCGGCCCTTTCGTAGATGAGCAGGTCGCCTTCGCCGCGCAGGTTTTCAGGATGGTAGCGGGGAATGGGAAACGCCACTTGCTTGAACTCCACGGGGGCGGCTTTCTTTTCCAGCAACCCCAAGGCAACAGCCACGCCGTAGATGATGGCTTCCGGGCGCGGGGGGCAGCCGAGAATGTAGTAATTCACCGGCACCACCCTCTCCACGGGTCCGAGAACGGAATAGCTATCGAACCACATGCCACCGCCGCAGGCGCAGGAGCCGATGGCAAACACCAGCTTGGGGGCAGGCATGGCCTCATAAGCGGCGCGCAAGGCGCGGGCGGTGGCGCGCATGGCCGGGCCCTGGCACAACATAACATCGGCGTGACGGGGAGAGCCCACCAGCTTGATGCCAAAGCGCTCGGCGTCATAGTAAGGCGTGAGCGCGTTGATCACCTCGATGTCGCAGCCGTTGCAGCCGCCGCTGTTGGCGTGGTACACCCACAACGACCGAGCGAACATTTTCTGGCATAAGTTCTTGAGCATGGTCGCCTACCAATCCATTTCGATGGCGATGTCCTGCACCGCCTCTTCGTTCTCCTGATAAGGCCGAGCGCCGAATATCCAGCGCTGGCTGGCCAGATTGTCGAAGCGGTAACCGGTGAGCTTCAGCTTTTCCAGCGGCGACTCGTCCTTGAAGCAGCGCCCGCAGCGCTGGCAGGTGCTCATGAACAGCTCCAGGCGCTGCTGCGCGTCGGCAATATCGTTGGTGCTGGTTTCGAATTCCGGGCTCATAGCGATGGCCTTTTCCGGGCAAACCTCGGCGCAGCGACCGCAGTAGGTGCAGCGGCGTCCCACATACTCCAGAATGCGCAGCTCCTGGCAAACGTCAAACACCAGGATGGAGCGCGCCGGACAATTGTTGGCGCAGCCGCCGCAGCCGACGCATTTCTCGGCGTCGAACAGCGGGCGCCCGCGAAAGCCCTTGCCTGGGGCGTGCCCTTCCGGCGGATAGGGCAGCGTAACTCGTCCCGCCCGCAGACAGAGCAGCGTTTCCTCGAGTTTGCTGAGCAGCGAAATGGCCTTACCTCCTCAATAACCAAAAGTGGCCAGGACCAGCGCCACCACGGACGTACCCAGCAAGGCGGCGAAATAGCGCAGAGCCTGATCAATGCGGTAGCGGGCGTGAGTGGCGGCAATCACCGTCACCAGCAGGGTCATGACAAACACTTTCACCCAGAACAGCAGCCATCCCAGGGGAAAGGGCAGCTGCGCGCCCCAGGGCAGGAACAGGGCGGCAAACAAAGCGGCGTAAATGATCAACCGCGCCATGTGGGCGTACTGAAAAAGCGCCAGCTTGGGGCCGGAATACTCCACCAGCGGACCATCCATCAGCTCGGT
>DATJEH010000250.1:0-37907 GCA_035496875.1 Terriglobales bacterium
GGTGTGGCTGTTCGGGCGGCAGATGACCTGCAAAACCCTCAAAGGGGCGCGCACGCGGGTGGCCGTCCTGGGCTTTGAGGAGTTCATGAACCGGGTAGATGCCGACCGCATCAAGCGCATGCCGCCGGACACCTTCGAGAAGTTCCTGCCCTTCGCCATGGCCTTGGGGGTGGAGCACCACTGGGCCCAGGCTTTTGCGGGAATCGTGAAGAACCCGCCCAACTGGTATGTATCGCCCGGTGGAGTCATGTTCAACCCCATCCTGTTTTCCAGCACCATGCACAGCATGTCCTATGACATGAACCAAGTGTTTGTCTCTGCGCCGCGAGCCAGTTCCAGCGGCTCCGGTTGGAGTGGCGGCGGGTTTGGCGGTGGAGGCGGCTTTTCCGGCGGCGGCTTCGGCGGAGGAGGCGGGGGAGCGTTCTGACGCGGAAAAAGACACGCCTTTTCAGCCGTCCCTGATCGGGACTTCACCTTCCCATTCGATGGCTATCCCGCCAGTAAACTGGCGTGGCTACTTTCATCCGCTCCCTACGAGACGCTCAAGCGATGTCTCTCCCGTCCGATGGAAGAAATCTCTCCTCCAGGCGAAAGGCGAGGGGAAAACAGCCACAAATTACGTCGCCCACTCGCAGCTGCGAGGGCGAGAGCTGCATCGTGAGTACCCGCCTTCCGCCGCCGCCCGACATCCCTGCAAACACGCCGTCTAATACCTTCATCCAACATAAAGACGGAAAGGAATTGTATGGCTGAAACCAGACGAACAGAACCGACGTTCGCGCCCGACCAGCCGGCGTTAGATCCGGAACGCGAACTCCCGCCGGCAACTACCCAGACCAACCCTCGCCTGAATGAAGCGGCGGAGGCCATCGGCGGCGCTTTGGGCAGCGCCACGCGCCAAGTGCAAAACGTGCGCGACCGCTTCACCGTGATTCGCGGTGGAGGGGTGGAGGGTGGCCCTTCCACCACTGAGCAGATCAGACAGACGGCGCAGGAGAAGGTCGCGGAACTCAAGGAGCGGGCCGGCGCGGCCATGGAACAGGCCAGGATCCAGGCCACAACCAGGCTGGAGGAGGCTCGGGCGAAGGCCTCGCGTATGGCGCAGGACGCCAGGGAAACGGCCACGGAGCGCGCCCGCATGGTGCGCCAGCGCGCCGCGCGCTTCACGGAGGAGCGCCCGCTGATGGCGCTAGGCATAATCGCGGGAGCGGCTTTTCTGCTGGGAATCTTTCTGCGTGTAAGAAGGGGGAAACGTGGCTGACCAAACCGTGAATTTTAATGGCCGCAGCTTTGCCGGGGTGGTGAACGAGGTCAAGGACGAGCTCAAGGAATTTCTCCAGACTCGCATCATCATGCTCAAGGCGGAACTGGGCGAGAAGATGCGCACCTTAAAGACAGCCCTGCCCATGCTGATCACAGCGGCTATTTTTCTGGGCACGGCTTTTCTGCTGCTTACCCTTTGTCTGGTGGGGCTGGTGTCGGTCGCCTTTTACGGCGATCCTTTCCGCTGGTTCTATTCCTTCATCATCGTGGGCGTGCTGTACTGCATTATGGGGGGAATGGCGGCGGTGTTCGGGCTGAAAGAACTGCGCGCCCAGGGCATCATGCCCAAGAAAACCATCAAGGTGCTGAAAGAAGACCAAATCTGGCTGCAGCATGAAGCGAGGACCCAGGTATGAGCGCCAGCAATATTCCTACTGACCTGCTGGAACTGCGGGCGGCTGAGCAGCGCCGCCGCCTGCACAACTCGGTGGCGGAACTGCGCATGCAAATGCGGCAAAAGCTGGACTTGCGGCGCAATGCCCGGCGTTATTTCTGGCCGGCCTCCGCGGTGGTGGGCCTTTTCGGCGTCGTGCTGGGCTACGGCTTCGGCGGAATTCTCACCCGGGATTAGCCGCAGAACTGCCGGGTTACTAAAGTCACGGGAACCTACGTGCTTACGGCTTTTGGTACATCTTCCCTTTATTCCCCGCCCCCGGCGTGATATAAGGCTTGCCAGCACAAGCCCACAACCCAGTCAGCGGCTCTGCTGAAGAGCCGGACGGGAGGAGGTCCCGTGGCGGAAAACCGGACGGGGAAGCGTTTCCCTCTGCAACTTCCAATTCGCGTTCACAAAGCTCAGGCCGATGACGAGCACAAAGCGGTAACCGGCAATCTGAGCGCGGCCGGAGTGTACATCCAGGGAGACGCCTCGCTTGATGTCGGCTCGCAAGTGGAATTTGAAATCACGCTGCCGCCCGAGGTAACGGGCGGAGAGCACAACGTCACCATTCAGGGCCGCGGGCGCGTGGTGCGCACCGATACGCCGCCTCCTGGCCATAATGGAGACGCAAATTACCGCGGGGTCGCCTGCGTCATTGATTCCTACGAATTCGTTCGCAACACATAGCACAGCGGAGGCTGCGCGCCATGGTGAAACTGATTCTGGCCGATAACCAGGCAATATTCCGGGCGGGCATCGCCAAGGTGTTGGCGGTGGAAGACGACATGAGAATTGTCGCTCAGGCCCAGAGCCTTGAGCAGTTGCTCATGGCCATAGACAAGTTCCGCACCGCGGTGGTGGTGGTGGCCAGCAATTTCCATCCTGACCTCGCGCCCATTGCACAGGCCTCCGCCAAGTCCAAGACGCGGGTTATCGTGCTGGCCGACACGGGCGAGACTTCCAGCCGCTTTCTGGGCAACGGCGCCAATGGCGTGGTCTACCGCAACGTGACCGGTCCGGCGCTGGTCGAGTGCGTACGCAAAATCGCTGCCGGCGACAGCTGGGTGCAGGACCTGGCTGTGCCCACCGAGTTGACGGAAAACGATATGGTTGGGCTGCGCGTGCGCGACCGCCTTACCGCCAAGGAACTGCGCATCGTGGCGCTCATCGTGCAGGGATACAAGAACAAGGAAATCGCCACCCAGCTGGGCACCACCGAGCAGGTGATCAAGAACTACCTGCGCAATGTCTATGACAAGATTGGCGTGTCTGACCGCCTGGAGTTGGCGCTATTCACCATTCACCACCGCATCCTGGCGGAAGCGGCGGCGGCTACAGCGGCGACCATGACTCCTACGCCTGCTCCGCAACCGAACTGAGCCGAGTTTGCGAGTGCCACACCCCCGCCGCGCCTTTCAGGCGCGGCTTTTTTGTTTGTCCCGCTTTGTGGTTTGTAAAGTGTGTGAAGCCCTGTTATCACTCGTCATCGTGGAACTCGTCTAACAATCCGCGTAAAGTGCTGGCATGAGGCCGCTTCCAATAGTCCTCGCGTTTCTCTTGTGGACGGCGTTGGCACATGCGCAGCGCCCTTCTGCTTCTGTGAAGCAGTTCGCGGGGTGCTATGAAGTGACTTCGCTGTCCTGGAATCCGCCTGACAACCGCATCAAGCTGATACCGCCGAGATTTGAACTTTCCATGCAGATTTTTGATGATGCCTATCACGTACAACCTGCGCCCCGAAACGCTCCTGCCACCGCCTACATGCGGCTGTTTTCTTGGAAACCCGCTGGCCATGCGGTAAAAATTTCCTTCAACGGAGGGCTAGGTGGATGGCGCGGCAAGCTCAGGCAATCCCGTAGCGGTGAATTGGCTGGGAACCTCAAAGAGTGGTGCGACTACCGCTGTGGATGGAAGAAACGCACTGGCAGCATTCATTTGAAGCGAATCAGCTGTGGAGACTAGCGATATGATTGGCGTGAAATTGCCATATCACATTTCATCTGCGACAACGCGGGAGCGGTGTTGAAAGCGGCAGGGCGCTGGACCGGGGCAAGTATCGCGTGAACTGACAAACTGGGGAACTGGGAACTGACTTACGACGCGGCTTTTTCCCCGGTCTTGAGCAGTTCGTTGACGATGGTCACCAGTTCTTCGGGGTTGACCGGTTTTTCCAGGTAGAGGTCGGCGAGGGGTTCAGCGGCCTGGAACGCTTCCGCCACATAGCCGGACACCACAACTACGGGCAAAGCAGGCCGGTTCTTGGCGGCCTGCACCACGGCGCGGCCGTTGGCATCGCCCAGGCGCCAATCGGTAACCACTGCGTCATAGATATCGTGGGAGAGCTTGGCAATGGCGTCGTGGGCAGAGGTGGCAGTCGTCACCGTGTGGCCCGCCGATTCCAGGATGGCACACTTCAGCGCCACTACGTTCGGTTCATCGTCCACGCACAAGATTCTGGCCATAATTCACTTCGCCAGTGTTGCTCAGGCTGGCACATCCTTCTGGCTGGTCCGCCAGTCATCTCATTCTCCGGCAGCTATGCAAGCCATGTCAATTACTTAGAGAAAAATAGGCCTTTGAAAGGTCAGGACGTGGGCAGGGCTGAGTGGGACGGAGGTGAGCAGGAGTCCGCGGATGTCACCACAGGCAAAAGGGCGAGTCGCAGCTCGCCCCTGATGCGTTCGCGCACTAGGTGTTCTTGATGCCTACAGACTTGGCCTGGGTAAACAGGTACAGGTAATCGGGGCCGCCGGACTTGGAATCCGTCCCCGACATATTGAACCCGCCAAAGGGATGCGCCCCCACAATGGCGCCCGTGCATTTGCGGTTAATGTACAGGTTGCCCACATGAAACTCGTGGATGGCGCGGTCAAGCTTGTCCCTGGAACTGGAGTAAACGGCGCCGGTAAGGCCGAATTCGGTGTCGTTGGCAATCTGCAGCGCGTGATCGAAATTGCGCGACTTGATCACGGCCAGCACCGGCCCGAAAATTTCCTCCTGCTCGATGCGGTCGCCGGGCTTGACGTCAGCAATCACGGTGGGCTGCACGAACCAGCCCTCGCCGGCGCTGCTATCGCGCTTACCGCCCGTCAGCACCCGCCCACCCTGCTTTTGCCCGATTTCGATGTAGTCCAGGATGGACTTCATGGAACCTTCATTGACTACCGGTCCCATGCCGGGGTTCTTGGTGGGATCGCCGACCGTGATTTTCTCCACCCGCGCTTTCAGGCGCTCCAGGAACTTGTCATATATGCGCTCGTCAATAATGGCGCGGGAGCAAGCGGAGCACTTCTGCCCGGAGAAGCCGAAGGCCGCCGCCGCGACGCCTTCCACGGCGGAGTCCAGGTTGGCGTCCGCATCCACGATGATGGCGTCCTTGCCGCCCATCTCCAGGATGGTGCGTTTGATCCAGATCTGGCCGGGAGCCTGCTCGGCGGCGCGTTTGTTGATGTCCAGGCCCACCTCCCGCGAACCGGTGAAGGCGATGAAGCGCGTTTTGGGGTGTGCCACCACGGCGTTGCCAAAGGTGGCGCCCGCGCCCGGGCAGAAGTTCACCACGCCTTCCGGCAGGCCCGCTTCCTCCAGCGCTTCCACGAATTTCGCTGCGATGGCAGGGGAGTCGCTGGAGGGCTTCAGGATCACGGTGTTGCCGCACACAATCGAAGCCAGGGTCATGCCGCCCATGATGGCGCTGGGAAAATTCCACGGCGGAATCACCGCCCCCACGCCCAACGGAACGTACATGAGCAGGTCGCGCTCGCCGGGCAGTTGCACGGGCGGCTCCGCCTTAGCCAGGCGCAGCGCCTCGCGCGGGTAGAACTCGCAGAAGTCAATCAGTTCGGCAATGTCGGCATCCGCTTCGGCATAGTTCTTGCCCACTTCGAATACCATCCAGGCGGCGTACTCGAATTTGCGCTCGCGCAGGATTTCAGCAGTGCGGAACACGATGGCGGCGCGCTCTTCCACGGGGGTGCGGCTCCAGCTCTCATATGCCTTGAGCGCCGCTTCCATGGCTGGCTCCACCTGCTCCTTGCCCGCCTTCTGGAACACGCCTACCACTTCCGAGGGCTTGGCCGGGTTGATGGATTTGATCTTGTCCTGGGTTTTCACCCGGCGGCCGCCGATGATCAGGTCGTACTCGCGCCCGAGCTGGCCGCGTACTTTCTCCACTGCGGCCCGCATCTTGCGCGCGCTTTCTTCGCGCGTGAAGTCGGTCAGCGGCTCGTTGACGAATGGCCCTTCATGAATCCGCGCCCGTGGTGGGGCTTGCACTGTCGCCATGATTGCGCCTCTCTCTTTACCCCAGGAGAACCCGGGACGAAACCATCAATTTTACACCCCGGGTTTGCGGCGCGGGTGGCTCAGCTCGCGACTCGGCTGCACAAGTTTCACCGCATGCGCTGAGCTTTGTGGCGCTGACGCTCTCGCCCGCGGCACATGAGACGAAGCGGAGCACAACCCGAGGTCCAGCCCGGCGAAACCGGCATAATCACTTCCAACTGCATATAACCCCCTTGCTTGCAACTGCTTACACGAACCAACATCCCGCCTCTCGTAGGAATCCAATATTTTAAAGCCGGACGTCGCCAGATTTATGGCAGAGGTGAAACTTATGTGGGCAGCAGTTTTAAGCGGTGTAGCTGTTTTGATTGCGGCAGCCGTAGCTGTGGCTCGCGAGGTGGAACAGGAGTCCCGCCGTCCTTTCGGCTGCTGTTAGAAAGGCCGTTTTAAGGTTTCAGAGTTTCAGGGTTTCAATGGTTCAGGGTTTCCACAAAGTTCCGTTGCAGATACCGCATGGTGCGAAACTTTGAAACCTGCGAAACCTTGAAACCTGTGCCGGCTACTTTCCCAGGAATTCCGCCACGGCAGCGCTCACCTTGGGCAGGTCGCATCCCGGACCTAGATGCCCGCAATCGTTGTCCAGGACCAGGGTCTGCGCTCCCTTCAGTTTGGCAAAGTTGAGCGCCGGGCCAGGCGTAACCATGTGGTCATGCGCGTCCACAATGATCAGCATGGGCGCCTTCACCGCCGCAGCTGCCTTTTCCATGGAGCCGCCAAAAGCCGCGCTCACGTCCAATCCCATCATGGCTTGCGCCTGGCGGATGCGGTCATTGCTGTCGAAGTGAGTGTCCGCCGGCTTCTTCAGCGACTCGAAAAACTTCTCCCGCGTCATCTCCTGGTTGTAGTGCTCGGGGGTGGAGAGCGCCAGATCACTAATCTGCTCCACCTCGCGCGGCACCGGCGGCTGGGTGTAGTTGCCTTCTTTCCACAGGGGGTTCTGCTCAACCGCATCAATCATGGTCTGCCATAGCAGCAGGTCATAAGGAGCCAGGCGCGGCGAGCCTACGATGGGAATGGCTTTGTCCATGAAGTCCGGGTAGGCGACCGCCCACTGAAAGGTTTGCATGCCGCCCATGGAAATGCCCATCACGGCGCGAACGTGGGTAAGGTGCAGCACTCGTGTCGCCAGTTCGTGTTCGCTCTCCACCATGTCGCGGATAGCGAACTGGGGAAACTTCATGCGCGGCTGCGCCTGGCTGTTGGAAGGCGATGAGGAAACGCCGTCGCCCAAGGCGTCCACCGCCACCACAAAATACTTGCTGCTGTCCACCAGTTTGCCCGGGCCGATCAGTTCGACCAGGTCCTGGGTTCGCCCCCCAAACCAGGTGGGAAAAAGCACGGCATTGGATTTGTCGTCGTTCAACTGGCCGAAGGTACGATAGCCCAGACGGCAGTCGCGGATGACTTGCCCATTCTGGAGCTTCAGGTTGCCGATGTTGGCGAACTGCTGTGCGCCGGGCGTGGGTGGAGTCTGTGCGCTGGCGGTCGCCAGCAGGGCAACCAGGGCAATTAACAGACGCAGTGTTTTCATAGGCATTACGGGTTGGCATTTTAATACGGTCGCGACCGCCGTCGCCGTCCCTCGGATTTGGAGCCCAGGACGGCCGGACCAGTAGAATCAACCCACACCTACCAAAAGCTGTAGCGACCCTATGTAAATTGGTGTACGCTCCACAACTAACAAACCTAAGTTGTTGATGCCTTCGGATTTGGCTACTTAAACCTCAAGCAAATTTGGGCCGTTGGATTGCAAAGTAGATGGCCAAATCTCCCAGGGCCCATTTGTCACCAAAATTGATAGGAGCGCCGGATGCGCATCGCTAAGCTCATCTCCCTGTTGGCAGTCGTTGCTTTGCTGAGTTCCTACCTGTGCGCCCAGACGGGCACCTCATCCCTGCGGGGAACGATAACCGACCCCAAGGGTGCGGTGATTCCCGGGGCAACGGTCACCCTGGTCAATCCGCAGACGAGCTACACCCGCACGACGAAGACGAATTCTCAGGGCTTGTATCAGTTCCTCGAAGTTCTGCCAGCTACGTACAAACTGTCGGCGGCTGCAACCGGCTTCGCCACCCTCGCCCAGGACAACGTAATCCTTATGGTCAACACGCCGGCCACGTTGGATTTGCAGATGCAGGTGGCAGGTCAGGCGGTCACGGTGGAGGTGACGGGCTCCGCGCCCCTGGTTAATACGACCGATGCCAGCTTGGGACACGCCTTTAATGTCGACCAAATCAAGGATTTGCCTTTTGAAGGCCGGGATCCCACGGGCATTCTGAGCCTGCAGGCGGGTGTGGCCTACACCGGCAACAACGACCAGGCCATGCCCCAGAGCGAGGACAGCCGGAGTGGCTCAGTGGCCGGAGCACGCAGCGACCAGGCTAACATCACCATTGATGGTCTAGACAACAACGACCCCATTCTGGGCCAGGCCTTCCAGGGTGCGCTGCGCGCCACCCTCGATTCGCTGCAGGAGTTCCGCGTTACTACTACCGGCGGCAACGCCGATGAAGGCCGTTCCTCCGGCGCACAAGTCGTGCTCGTCACCAAGAGCGGCACCAACCAATTCCACGGCACGTTGTACGAATACCATCGCCCGACTTTCACTACCGCCAATGACTGGTTCGTTAAGAATTCACAGCTGAGCCAGGGGGAGCCGAATATCCCCGGCAAGCTAATCCGTAACACTTTCGGCGGAGCCATTGGCGGTCCGATCAAAAAGGATCGGCTGTTCTTCTTCGGCACCTTCGAAGGTCAACGCCTGCGCGAGAACACCTCGATTGTGCGTACCGTCCCCAGTGCCGATCTGCGCAACGGATTTGTCAGCTACATCTCGGATACTGGGAGCGTGCAGCGGCTATCACCGGCTGACATTGCCAGCATGGATCAAACTTGCGCCACAGTCTCAGCAGGGCACCCAATAGTGACGTGTCCGCTCGGGCCAGGGCCAAATCCGGCGGTGATGCAGATCTTCAACAAATATCCGCTGCCCAACACCGACATCGTGGGTGACGGCTTCAACTTCCGCGGATATCAGTTCACGGCTGGCGCACCCGCCAAGCTGGATACCTACATCCTGAAGCTGGACTACAACCTGACCCAGAATGGCAATCACCGGCTGTTTGTGCGCGGCAACCTGCAGAACGACAGCGTCGCTGGCCTGGGCAATGACGGGCCTGAATTCCCCGGCGATCCCTCGAACGTAACCAACAAAAGCAACAACAAGGGAGTCTCCGTCGGCTACACGGCCATTCTGCGCGACAACCTCATCAACAATTTTCGTTATGGGTTCATCCGCGAAGGAATTGACAGCGTGGGCCTGCAGAATTCGGAGTTCGTGAATTTCCGGGGGCTCAACGACCTCAATGGTCAAACCGCTACTACCCGCGTCATCGTCCCCATGCACAACCTGGTGGACGATGTGACCTGGACCAAGGGCAAGCACACCTTCCAGTTCGGCGGCACCCTGCGCATCATCAACGACGAACGGTTGGGTAATACCGATTCCTTCAATTTTGGCCAGACCAACGTCTCCTGGCTGGACCAGGCAGGTATCGCGGGTTCGGGCGAAAGCCTAGACCCGGCAATGTTCGGCTTTCCGACTGTTTCCGGCGATTTCGTCCAGTCCTACGATTTGCCCATGGCTGCTCTTGCCGGCCTGGTTCCCTTCGTGGAAGGGGAATACAACCGCGACAAGACTGGCGCATTGCTGCCTGGGGGCGCGTTCGTGCCCCGCCACTTCAAGGCTCATGAGGGAGAGATTTATGCGCAAGACACGCTGCGGGTGACCCCCACTCTGACCTTAACCTTCGGCGCCCGTTACACCCTGCTGCAGCCTCCCTATGAAGTGAACGGCAACCAGGTGTCGCCCACGGTGAACCTGAGTACCTTCTACCATCAGCGCGGCCAGTTGGCGCAACAGGGACTAGCCTATAACACGTGTCCAACGGATATCTCACTGGCTGCGCAGTGCACCAATCTGGTGGGGTTGGGCCTGTCCGGCCAGGCCAACGGTAAACCTCCCTTCTGGAACTGGGACTATGGAAATATCGCTCCCCGCTTCTCCTTCGCCTGGGCGCCGTCGTATGACAGCGGCATCCTAAAGCACATTACCGGTGGCGGTGCTGGCAAGTTCTCCGTCCGCGGCGGCTACGGCATTTACTACGACCACTTCGGCGAGGGCATCATCAACAGCTTCGACCGCAATGGCTCCTTCGGCCTGACTACCCTGATTGACAATCCCGCGGCCACGCAGAGCGTAGACAGCAGTCCGCGCTTCAGCCAACCCACGGTAAACGTCATTCCCACCACGGCAGCGCAGGGTTGCGCCGCTCCCCCGTGCAACATTCTGCCGGCCGCTCCCAGCGGACCCTTCCCCAGCATCCCACCCGCCGATCTGAACAATGGCGGCTTTGCCATCACCTGGGGATTGGACGGCCGTATGCATACCCCCTACTCCCATGTGGTCAATTTCAGCATTACGCGGGAACTGCCTAAGAACTTCGTGGTCGAGGCTTCCTATGTCGGCCGCTTCGCCCATCACCTGCTGCAGGAAGAGGACATGTCGCAACCGGTGAATCTGCGCGATCCCAAGTCGGGCCAGGATTATTTCACTGCCGCACAGATGTTGGCCAAACAGTACTTTGCAGGCGTGCCCGTCTCCCAAGTTAAGCCGGTAGCTTTCTTTCAGAATATGTTCCCCAACGCCGCCGGCCCCGCGGTAGACCAAATGTATAACTCCAGTCCCTCGGCTTGTGGATTGCGACCTGGTGTACCGGTGAACCTGACTGCGACCCAGGCGATGTACGATGCCTTCGCCTGCAACGCCGGCAACGAAACTACTGCTCTGTTTGTGGCTGACTTGTTCGGGTTCCCTTCTTTTGCCACTACTGCCGACGGTAAAACCCAGCCGTATGTGTTCTACAACCCGCAATGGTCATCTCTGTACGCCTGGCGCAGCATCGGCAACAGCGCCTACAACGGCCTGCAGCTCAGCCTGCGCAAGCGCATGAGTAACGGGCTGAACCTCGACTTCAACTACACCTATTCCAAATCCATTGACGTGGGTTCCAACGCCGAACGCATCAACGAGTTTGAAGGCTTCGGCGTGGGCGCCAGCCAGATCATCAACTCCTGGAGTCCCAAACAGTTGCGCGCGGTCTCCGACTTCGACAACACCCACCAAATCAACGCCAACTGGGTGTACGAGTTGCCTGTCGGCCGCGGCAAGCACTTTGGCAGCGGCATGGGCGGCGTGCTCAATGCCCTTGTGGGCGGATGGTCCATTTCCGGTCTGTGGCGCTGGTCCAGCGGCTTCCCCTTCAGTGTGGCGCCGGGCTTGGGCTTCTGGGGCACCGACTGGCAGCTCACTTCCGCGGTGGTGCAAAACGGTCCGAAGCCGAAGACTGGCAGCTACAATGTCGCTGCCACCCCGGGAGGTTCGGTGTTGCCCAACGTCTTCCAGGATCCGTCTTCAGCCATCAATGACTTTCGCCTGGCTTACCCGGGCGAGTCAGGACAACGCAACAACCTGCGTGGTCCGGGCACGTTCGACATAGACGCCAGCCTGGGCAAAGTCTGGAAGGTAGCCGAGGGCAAAGACTTGAGCTTCCGCTGGGAGACCTTCAACGTGACCAACACACCAAGGTTTGACGTGGGCCAGATGCAGTTCAATGGCAACAACAGCCTGGCGACGGCGGCCGTGTTCGGCACCTTTACCAACACCCTCAACAAGCCGCGGCTGATGGAATTCGCCTTGCGGTTCACCTTCTAAACTCTTCGCTGCGCTAACTGCGCAGAACGGCTCAGGGGGCGGATCTTCCGCCCCCTGATTTTTTGTCCTCTGGAAGAGTGTGTGGCGCCGCCCGCGAGGCGGAAAGAAGAACACCCCGTCGGAATGCCAGGAAGCCGGAGCAGTAGTTGGACGTGGCGAGGCTTGGTTTGCTGACTGCCGGCTACTGGACCCCCGATTCCCGCGTCTTATTGCAGGGGCGAATCGCTCATGCGGAAGCGGGTGCGGAAGTGTTCCGACAGCAGTTCGATGGCGGACCGATTGCCTTGCGGATCCGCCTGGGCGAGATACTTCATGGCCTGCACCAGGACGCGCTGTCCTTCCACATAACGCGGGTCTGGCTTGCGTTCTCGCTTGCGGTTGACCGGGGTAGGTGGTACGGGAATAGTAAATACTTTAGCCATGATAGGAATAATGCCTGACGACTTTGCTGCTCCAGTTACGTTGGATGCGTGAGGCAGTTTTTAGAGTATAGCCCGGGGGTGCTCCGGCTCAAATTAATTTTGTGAATACGCCCCGGGGCCGCCCCATAGCGGGAAAGCCGTTCATTTTGCAACACATACCGCGATAGCGTGATGGAAATGCAATTAGCCTAGGGTGAGACTACCCTGGTCTTCCCCGTAGTTCTTATTTTGAACACGCTGTCGGAAATTTTCGTGTTGATCTGGATGTTGGAATATTTCGCCAACCTGTAATCGCCGGAAGGCTCCAGAAATTTCTGCTGTACCGATACACCGCGGGCGGGATCAATCCACAACAGAATCTGCGAAAACGTGTTGCGTACCTTTTGTGATTTGGGAATGAGTTCGAGCTTCGCCGCCTTCACGCCTTGCGCTTCCTCTGTGCCCAGGTAACGCACATCAAAGGACTTTTCCAGGTCGTGGCCGCGCCCGCCGAACCCGAGCACCACGAAGCTTTCGAAATCAGCTTTGTTCTTGCCCGTGTTGTACACGGTTTCCTGGTCAATGGAGGGCTGGTAGACGCGCGCTTTGCCATCGCGGAAGAGCACGTATTTCTCCGCGGGCTCGGTAATGTGGGCCGCCATTTCCACCCCGTTTTTGGCGCGGCGAAAGTCCAGTTTGCCCTTCTGCGTATCGGTCTCATTCACCACTTTGGCATATTGGTCCCAGACGAAATCCGCCTCCGTGGTTTTGAATTTCTCCGCTGTCTGGTCCATGCGAGTGAGAATGGCGTTCAGTTCGGGGCCAGAACCGCCACTCGCGGATTGGGCATTCTGCGCCAGGGCCACTCCCAGCAGCACAGCGAGCATGGCTATTGCGGTCGTGAGAGCGCGTTTCATCGTTTATTTCACAATTGCGAGGTTGCGGCCGCGGGCTGACTTCGGCGAACTATTTTTTCACCCAAACCTGGTATACAGGCTCACCAGCGGCATCACTCGTTTTCTCATATCTAGAGATGCTGGCTTGGCCGGCGATGGGCGCAATAATTCGCTGCAATTCCTTGCGGACAGCACTATCGCCCTCGCCGGATACAGCGGCCGCCGGTACTTGATACGCGACACCGCCCCCGACCTGAGGGATGACGACAACCGCGGTTAGATGCGGGCTGTGTTCGACCGGTTTGTCTTTGAAATTTATGAAGAGCGGAGTGACAAAGATAAAAAGCAGGATGAGAGTCACCATAATGTCATAGTGAATGCTGCCCCGCTGATAGTTCCAGAAGATATAGTTGCGGATGGTCCGCCACACGGAAGACACAGGCGCGCCCGGCATGCCCATAGCCGCAGGGCTGGTTTCCGCCTGCTCCAGTTGCTCCAAGTCGTTCGCCTCCTCTCCCAACAGATAGGACACCGTAACTGACAATTATCGTGCACCGGACGTAGTTCTGTCATGCGGGGAATGGGGCAGGAGTCCGGGAGCGTCCTAATCCCGGCTCAGGTAGAAGTGTACAGCGGGAGTAATGATCAGGCTGAGGACCATGGAAATGGTGATGCCGCCAACCACGGCAATGGCCAGAGGCTGCAGCATCTGGGAGCCAGCGCCCCAGGCCAGGGCCAGAGGCAACATGCCGGCGACAGTGGCCAGCGCGGTCATCAGGATGGGGCGCAAGCGCCGCCGCCCCGCCTGCACAACCGATTCGAGCGCGTCCATACCCGCTCCTCGGAAGTGCTGGTCGGCATCCAGCAGCAGAATGCCGTTCTTGGCCACGATACCGATCACCATAATCAAGCCCATGAAAGAAGAAATGTTGAAGGTAGTGCGCGTGATCAGCAGCGCCAATACCACGCCCGAGGTGGAGAGCAGGGCCGAGGCCAAAATGGCAACCGGCGCGGAGAAGCTGCGAAACTCGAACAGCAGCACAATAAACACCAGCACAATGGCCAGCGCCAGCACCAGCGCCAGGTCCCGGAACGACTTCTGCTGCTCCTGATAGGTGCCGCCGTACACCACGCGGATGCTGGAGGGCAGGTGCAAGCCCGCCACAGTCTTCATCACTGCCTGAACGCCGCTGCCCAAATCAACGCCTTCCAGGCGGGCTGTGACCGCCGCATCGCGCTGCAGGTTTTCACGCCGGACCTCGGTCTGTCCGGGCAGGTCGGTCAATGTGGCCAGCGAGCCCAGGGTTGCCGTCTTGCCCGTGCTGCTCACCAGCAGCATGTTCTTCATGGCATCCAGCGATGCCCGGGTGGCGCCCGGAAAGCGCACCCGGATGGTATAGGCGCGGTCGTTGGCCACCACCGGCGTCTGGGCGGGCTCGCCTTCCAGAACTGCTGATGCGTCGGTGGCCACCTCCTGGGGCGTGAAGCCGGCGCGCGCCGCCACCGCCGGATCCACCTGGAACATGACCGCCGGTCCGCTGATGGTGTTCTCAATACCGGCCACGTCCACGACTCCCTTGACCTTCTGGATGGCATCCGCCACCTTGGGAGCCCATTGCGCCAGCAGCGCAGCATCGGGGGAAAAGAGCTTGATCTGGATGGGCTCGGGCGCGCCGGTCAGGTCGCCGATCATGTCCTGCAGGGTCTGAACGAACTCCACATCAATGCCCGGCTCCTGCTGTGCGACTTCGGAGCGCATCTGCGCGATGACCTCTTGAATCCCGCGGTCGCGCTTGTCCTTGAGCTTCACGGAGATGTCACCGGTGTTCGCTTCGGTCACGGCCGCCAGCCCCAGTTGCAGGCCGGTGCGCCGCGATGTGCCTTGTACCTCAGGGATAGCGTGCAGCATCTGCTCCAGATGCGTGACCACGCGGTTCGTTTCCTGCAGCGAACTGCCCGCCGGCATGGTGTAATCCAGCACGAAGGCGCCCTCATCCATTTCCGGCAGCAGATCCGTGCCCAGGCCGTAAAAGCTGGCCCCGGCGATAAGGACCAGCAGTACGCTCAGTCCGAGCAGCCACCACGGATGTTGCAGGGCTCGCCGCAGCCAGCGCTCGTAGAAGGCGATAATGCGGCCGAAGGTCCCCCGCATGGTGGCTTCTTCGGCGGCCAGCAGCCGCTCAGTGCTGAAAGCGCCACTCTCGCCATTGCCGCCTTCGCCTTCACCGCCCCGGCCGCGGATAAAGTACTGGCTCAGGTTCGGGGTCCAGGTGAGCGCCAGAGCCAGAGAGGTCAGCAGCGATACGGAAACGGTCACCGCCAGCGCGCGGAAGAACGTCCCCGTCACCCCGGTGATGGTAATCAGGGGGAGAAATACCACGATGGGAGTGATGGTGGAGCCCAGGAGGGGCGTGGAGATTTCCTGGAGCGCGCTGCGAATGGCCGCCAGGCGGCCCTGCCCGGCGTCTCGGTGCAGCACGATGTTCTCTACGACCACGATGGCATCATCAATCACCAAGCCAACCGCCGCTGCCAGCCCGCCCAGAGTCATCAGATTGAAGCTTTGCCCCAGGATTTTCAGAAAAATGAAGGTCACCATCAGCGTGACCGGAATTACCAATCCGGCCACGATGGATGTGCCCCAGTCGCGCAGGAAAAGCACCAGGATAATGGAGGCCAGGATCAGCCCGAGCAGAATCGCGTCGCGCACGCTCTTGATGGAGGCGACCACAATTTCCGACTGGTCATAGAAGGGCTGGATGTCTACGCCTCTGGGCAGTTCCTTGCGAATTTGCGCTACCTCGGCGTGTACTTCATCGGCCACATTCACCGTGCTGCTGTCGGGCTGGCGGTACATGTTGATCAGCACCGCCGGTTGCCCGTTGGCGGTCACGATGGTGTATTGCGGTTTAACGCTGGGTTCCACCTGGGCCACATCGCCAATCCGCACCGGAACTCCCGCCGGCGTATTCTTCACCACGATGTTGGCGATCTGCGCCGGGTCGCGTACCTGCCCGCTGATCAGCCCCAGGTAGAGCTGGTGGTTCTGTTCCAGCAGGCCGGGTGAATCCACCAGGTTGGTCTGCTGCACGGCGTTGAGCAGGTCATTGACCGTCATCTGCGCCGACAGCAGCTTGGAGGGATCGGGAACAATGTGGAACTCCGGCTCCTGCCCCCCCTGCACCACCACGCTGGAAACTCCATCGAGGCGGTTCAGCCGCGGCTTCAGGTTGTAGGTGGCCAGCTCCCAGAGCTGAGTCTGCGGCACAGTGCGGGAGGTGACGCTGTAGCCCATGATGGGGAAGCTGGCAAAGGTGAGCCGGTCTACGCGAATTTCCGCTGTTGCTGGCAGAGTGGAGCGCACCCGCGCCATGGCGGAATTCACCCGCTCCAGGGTCTGAAACATGTCCACGTTCCAGTTGAAGTACAGGTCGATTTCCGCCGAGCCCCGGCTGGTGATGGACTGCACCAGTTGCAACCCCAGCACGCTGTTGACCGCTTCCTCCACCGGCCGGGTGACGGTCACGGTCATCTGATCAATCGGCATCACGCCGTTGTCAATGCCGATCACCACGCGCGGGAAGCTGGTTTCCGGGAACACCGCGATAGGTATGGTGAAAGCCTCGTACACACCCACCAGGGCGAGGGTCAGGATGAGGAAGATGATGGGCTTGGAAAAATAGGCAAACCAGTAGCGCGAGGTTTCCGGCTCATGCTGCTGCGGTCTCGGTTCGATATTGGAGCGGGAGTTCATGCTCGCTCGGCGCCAGGTACTGAGAACTGGGTACTGGTTTATTCCTTTTGGCTCTCCTTCACCGGTTGCGCAGAAGCCGGCGCCTGCAACTGTACCCGCGTGTTGTCGGGCAATCCGTAGGCCCCAGTGGTGACTACCCGTTCTCCCGCCTTCAGACCCGAAACGATCTGCACCTGGTTATCCTGCCGCACTCCCGTCTTGACATCACGCTGGTGGGCGCGGCTATCGTTGCCAATCACCATGACCGAGGTCGTACCATCGGACTCGGTCAGCACCGCGCTGGCAGGCACAGTAAGCGCGTCAGGAATGGTCTGCGCCAGCATGGAAATGTGCACACTCGTGCCCGGCTTCAACTCCTGGCGCGGATTGCGGGCGTCCACCCAAACCTCCACCGTGGTGCTGTTGGGATCGAGCGCGGGACTGACCACCGCGACCTTGCCCGGAAGGGGTTCGCTCAGACCGGAAGCGTCAATCTGGGCCGCGTCTCCCACTTTGAGCAGCGCCGCTTCGGTTTGCGGGATGTGGGCCTTGGCAATGACATGCGACAAATCCATGACCGTGAGTAGCGGCGTGCCCGCGGTGGCCATCTCTCCGGGATAGAGAGGACGGTCGGTAACCACTCCGGAGATTGGGCTGCGAATGTCAGAATAGCTGAGCTGCGCCTGCGCGCTCTGGTATTTGCCTTTGGCCGCGGCCAGTTGCCCCTGCGCCGACTTCAGTTCCTGCGCCTTAGACGTTTTCAGCAGCGAATTCAAGTGTTGCTGAGCAATTTCATAGGTGTTGCGCGCCTGGGTGAGAGAAACCGCCGCCGCGTCCAGTTCCTTGCGGGGCAGCGCCCCCTGCTTGTACAGGTTCTCCCGGGCGGCGTATACCTTCTGCTCGGCTTCCAGGCTCTGCTTGGCCGCCTGGGCGTCCAATTGCGCCTTCTGTACTTCTTCCGGAACGCTGGCCGCGGTGGTGGTCTCGTATGCCGCCTGTGCCTGCTCAAATTCGCCTTTGCTCTGTTCCGCTGCCGCACTCAGGTCCTTGTTTTCCAGCCGTGCCAGCAGTTGTCCCTTGCGCACATGGCTGCCGCGGTTGACGTAGAACTTCTCCACTGGGGCGCTGATTTTGGGCACCAGCGCCGCCTGGTGCAGCGGATATAGGATGGCCTCAGCGGTCACGGTGCGCTGCAGCCGGGTGCGCTGCACCAGCGCCGACTCCACCGAAACCACCGGCTCCTTCTCTTTCTCGCCTCCGGAGCACCCGAAGGAGAGCAGCGCCAGAAATGCGGCCAGGGCCAGAGCGGTGGCGCGCATTCCCGGCCTTTTGGGTTGCGGATTGCTGTTCATGTTCAGAATTTGCCCGTCAAAGTCTGCAGCGTCGCCAGCCCAGCGCGATACCTTAACTGCCCGCCGTCGTAAGCGTTGCGCGCCGCCGCCAGCACATTCTGCGCGTCCACCACCTCCAGCACGGTGGACTCTCCCGCCTGGTAGCGCAGCGTGGTCAGGCGCAGGCTCTCGGCGGCCAGGTCGGCGGCCTGCCTGAGCCCCTGGACCTCCGCACGCGAGACGGCCGCCTCATTGTAAAAAGAATACAAACTACTGAGCGCCTGGCGCTGCGCCTGGCTCAACTCCACCCTGGCCTGCTGACGCCGGTATTCCGCTTGCCGCAGCTTGCTTAACGTAGCCCCCCAATTCCAGATGGGAACATTCAAAGATGCGGTAATGAAGTAACCCGGAGTCGGCACCGGTCCCAATTCCGGGAAGGCAGCGTCGACCGCGCGCAAGCCTATGGCATTGGACTCGATACCGTAAACGCCATCCAGGCTGAGAGTGGGAAAAAATGCGGCGCGGGCGATGCTGACATCTGACCGGGACGCGCGCAAAGCTTCCATCGCCGCCCGCACATCCTGGTTCTCATGCGCGGCCATGGCGGCAACGTCGTTAAAGGGAGGCAGCGCCGGCGGCTGTTCCATATCATCCACCAGGTTGAAATTCAAATCCAGATTAGGCGAGAGCAGCACCGCCAGGTCGAGCCGGGCTTTGCTCATGGCCAGCGCCGCTTCCTGAAAAGCCTGGCTCTGCTGGTCGTATTGAATCTGCGCCTTGATCACGTCGCTGCGCGCCACTTCCCCGCCGCGCTGCAAATCCTGGCTGATCTTGAGGAAGTGCTGGGCCTGGTCCAGCACCTGCTGCGCCGTGGCGTACTGGCGCTGGGCCACAATCAAGCCGTAGTAAAGGCTGGTGACCGTAACCGTGAGCCCACGGCGCGCGATTTCCGCTTTGGCCTGCGCGATGGCTGAGGCTGCGGCAGCCCGCTTATAGGGAGAGAACGTGAAAAATCCCGCAGGGAAGTCCTGATGAACAACGCCCCAGATGCGGTAGACATGCACGCCGTCGTTGGTCACGAAGCGTCCGCTGGCCAGTTTGCCGTTGCCCTGGGTGCCCAGATACTGCTGGGTATAGCTGAGCGAGGGCAGCAACGAGGCCCGCGCCTGCACACGGTCTTCATTGGCCACTTTGGCGTCGGTGACCGCTGAAAGATACTGGCCATAGTTTCTACTGGCGCGGCCAATCGCGTCCTGCAGCGTAATCGTGACCGGCGGCCCGGTTTGCCCCGGCTCTCCTGGTTCCATTAGCGCAACACCAGGCGGAGGGAGCGCGGGGGATGGCTCCGGTTGCTGCGCGTACGTGGCGCTTGGCGGAGTTCCGCTGGGAGCCGATGTTCGCGCCGCCTGAGCGCTGAGCAGGGGCGTGGCCCGCAGCGCGTTCTGCAGAACGCTGAGCTGCGACGTCCCTCTCGACCCGGAATTGGCAGAGCCCGCTTTGATTAAGGGCGCGGGCGGCGCTTCCCCCGCGGGGGCTGGTTGCTGAGCCACTGCCCCGCTCGCTATCAGAATGCAGGCCAGATACACTGCTGCCGCTCGATGCACGTCCCCCTCCAAGCCGCTAATGTAGTGGGCACCAGATTAAGGCAAGCTTAACCGCTTGCCCAGTCCCGAAGGCTATGGCGAAGGACCCTAGGAAGCGCGGGAAAGCTGGGCAGCAGACGGCAGGCAGATGGTAAAGCAGGTGCCGGCAGCACTGCTCTCCACCGTGATGGTGCCGCCATGCTTCTCCACAATCTGGCGCGACACCCAGAGTCCCAGGCCGGTGCCCAGTTCCGCCTTGGTGGTAAAGAAAGGCTCGAAGATGCGGGTAAGGTTTTCGGCAGGGATGCCGTGGCCATTGTCGGAAACGCGAAGGTGCATGCTGCCGTCGGAATCGGCCGCGGCCACTGTAAGCGCGCCCCCTGGGGGCAGAACATCAATCGCATTGGCCACCAGATTGGCAATTACCTGGCGCAATTCGCCCTTAGAGCCGAAAACCTGCTGCGGGTACTCGAGGTCGCTCTGCACGTGAATGTTCTTGGCGTGCAGCTTGGCTTCATAAAGAGCGAGCACTTCTCGCACTAGTTCGGCAATGTCCACGGGGGTGGGAGCGCCGCTATCGCGGTAAAAGCCCAAAGTCATTTTGGTGATGTGGGCAATGCGGGAGAGCTCTTCCTCAACCATTTGCAGGTAGCGGCGGGCCTCTCCGGCAGGAGCCGAACGGGCGAGGTAGATGAGGTTGGTGACCGCCTCCAGGGGATTGTTGATCTCGTGGGCAATGGTAGCGGCCAGGCGCCCGGCAGTAGCCAGGCGTTCGGTCTTGACCAGAGCGGCCTCGGTACGGGCGCGCTCTTCCAATTGCCACTGCACCTGGCGAAACAGGCGGCTGTTATCAATGGCGGCGGCGGCGCGGGCGGCCAGGGCCTCGGCGAGTTCCAGATCGGCCGGCGAAAGAACCCGACCGGATTCCGCCGTCACAAACACCAGAGCGCCGAATACGCGATCGCGCGAAGACATTGGAACTACTAAGACGGATTTCATGTTAAGCGCACGCACCAGGCGCAGTCGCTCCGGCTCCTTCACGTTCTGGAGCAGCATTTCTTCCGTAACTTCGGGAAGGAACTGCGGCTCGCCGGTTTCGATCACCGTGGCTATGGCGCTGCCGTTGCTAAGGGTGGGCGGATACTTGGTGTATAACTCGGTGGCCAGCGCGATGCGGGTCGGGTCGCGATGGGCAACGGCGGTGCGTTCCACGGTTCCCTCGCCGTTAGTCACGAAGGCGGCGCACCAATCGGCGATCTCAGGCACCGCCAACTCGGCCACGCGCTGCAGCGTAATGTTGAAGTCGAGTGATGCGCCCAGCGCGGCGCTGGCTTGGGCCAGGAACCCGGCGCGGCGCCGTTGCGCCTCCGCCTGCTCGCGCATTCGGACCTGCTCCGCGTACAGTTCGGCAGTGCTGATGCCGGAAGCGGCCAGGTTGGCCAACACCTCCGCCAGCTCCAATTCATCGGGCTGCAGCTCCCGCCGCTGTCGAAAATAAAAAGTGATGGTGCCCACGTTGCGGCCCTGGATGCGCAGCGGCAGAACCAGCAGCGATTGGATGCCTTCCGCTTCGTAGCCGCGCCGCCGGTGCTCCAGTAACGGCAACTGGTGCACATCGGCAGCCACGATGGGCTCATCACTGAGTTCGGTTATGCCGGAACCGACAATTGAAGACCTCTCCAGATAGGCTGCAGAAAGGCCCCGCGAAGCCAGCACGCGCCACATGCCGGCGCTCTCATCCAGGCGCCAGACAGCATAGGCATCCGCTGCAATCAGTTCCCGCGAGATTGCCAGGATACGATCCAGTACGGTAACCAGATCGGGCTGGGCGAGGAGGGTAGCGGAAGCCTGCAGCAGCAAATGCAGAGACTTGGAGTTGCTCTTGGGCACGCCGGCTGACGTCGCGCCGGCGGTCTTTTCGGGTTCTGGTTTGGGCTGCGAAGCGGTCACGGCGCGCAACTACTTGAAAAAAAATACAGAAAGATAGTGTGTAGATGCCCGTGACCTCAGAAGGAGTTGCCCTGAAAGCTGCAACGCACGAGGGGTTGCCGGTCACGAGTGTAACTTGTTAGTTCTCAGCCAATTGGGCGGCGAGTGAAGGCATTCAACTCAGTATGCCTATGCGCTTGCCGACGCGTTGCAATACCTCGAGCGCGCGGTCCAGTTCCTCGCGAGTGTGGGTAGCGGTCACGATGGTACGCACTCGCGCTTTTCCTTCAGGTACCGTGGGAAAGGCAATGCCGGTGCCCATCACTCCTTCTTTGAACAATTCGCGGGAGAAGTCCATGGTCAGTTTGCCGTCGCCGATAATGATCGGCGTTATGGGAGTCTCGCTGGCGGGAGTGTTCACACCGCCGATGTTGTACCCCAGGCTTCCCAGTTCCTTCTTCCAATAGCGGGTATTCTCCCAAAGCTTCTCGATACGCTCGGGCTCCTGCTCCAGCACCTCGAAGGCGGCGATGCAACTGGCAGCCACGGACGGGGGATGCGAGGTAGAGAACAGGAACGGGCGCGCACGATGGTAGAGAAAATCAATCAGGTCGCGCGAGCCGCACACGTAACCGCCGAGCGCGCCGATAGCTTTGGAGAGCGTGCCCACCTGGATATCCACCCGGCCGTGCACCTTGAAGTGGTCAATCGTGCCGCGGCCGTTGCGGCCCAGCACGCCGGAGGCATGCGCGTCATCCACCATCATGATGGCGCCGTATTTCTCCGCCAGATCGCAAAGCGCGGGCAGGTGCGCGACATCGCCATCCATGGAAAAAACACCGTCCGTGATCAACAGCTTGTGGCCGGGCTGGCCGGCAACTTCCTTGAGCAGTTCTTCCGCGTGGGCCGCGTCCTTGTGGCGAAACACCTTGATGGTGGCGCGAGAGAGGCGCGCGCCGTCGATAATGGAGGCGTGGTTGAGTTCGTCTGAGATGATGAAGTCTTCCTTGCCCAGCACGGCGGAGACGGTACCCGCGTTGGCGGCGAAACCGGACTGGAACACTACCGAGGCCTCCACGTTCTTGAAGCGGGCGATCTTTTCCTCCAGCTCCATGTGGATCTTCATGGTGCCGGCAATGGTGCGCACCGCGCCCGAGCCTACGCCATACCGGCGCGTGGCCTCCAGCGCCGCTTCCCGCAGCCTGGGGTGGGTGGTCAGCCCCAGGTAGTTGTTGGAAGCCAGGTTGATAACTTTCTTGCCATCGAAGGTGCACAGCGGCGCCTGCTCATCTTCCAGCACCCGCAGGCGGAAGTAGGTGCCCTTCTGCTTGAGCTGGTCCAGTTGCTCGGTGAGGTAGGAGAGTTGCGGGCGGGTGGAGGTCTGGGTAGCCATGAATTGCCTCGCGTGCGCCACCGCGAAAGTGCGCGGAAGAACGCGGATTTTCAAACTCATAAGTGTACCGCCGAAGCGCGGCGGGCGGGAAACTACGAGCCGGCGGGACCGCCCCCGAGTTGGAGCTCAATCCCGGCTTAAGCACTCCTTAAGCCTGCTTTGGGTAGACTCCTACTGAAGGCTTGTGTGTCACCGCTCCAGCGCCGGATAATCTCAAACTAAGGGGCGCCATGCGAGTGCTGGTGATCGAGGACGAGCGGCGGCTGGCTGAAAATGTGGCCCGCAGCCTGAAAGAGAATGCGTCCTGGGTGGTGGACATCGCGCTGGACGGTGTGAACGGGCTGCACCTGGCGGAGTCCGTGGCCTACGACCTGATTGTGCTCGACCTCATGCTGCCCAAGCTGGATGGCCTGGAGCTGCTGCGGCGCTACCGCCAACTGGGACACAAAACACCGGTACTGGTGCTGACGGCACGCTACGAGAAGCAGTCCATCGTGAGGCTGCTCAACGCGGGCGCCGACGACTATCTGGCCAAGCCTTTCGACCTGGGAGAGTTCCTGGCGCGAGCCAAGGCGCTGGTGCGCCGGGCCAAGGGACAGCCCACGCCTATGCTGGTGGTGGGCGACCTGGAGGTAAACACCGTCGAACGCACGGTGCGGCGCAGCGGGCGCGACATCACCCTGACTCCAATGGAATACCGGGTGCTGGAGTACCTGGCCCACCGGCCAAGGGCAGTGGTCTCAAAAACAGAACTCCTGGAGCACCTGTACGATTACAACTGGGAGAAGTTCAGCAACGTGATTGAGGTCTACATTTCCGGGCTGCGCAGAAAAATTGATGACGGCGCGCCCGCGAAATTGATTCACACCATGCGCGGGCAGGGATACGCGCTGCGCGTGGGCGAAGGGAAAAGATAGTTTCGAGGTTCGGAGTTTCAGGCTTCGAGTTTCCCGGGTCTGAGTGTTTGGAAACTGGAAGCATGAACCTTAAGAACTCAATGCGTGGAACCAAGCTGGGTTTTTAGATGAAGAGACTGTCATTAACAGGCCGCCTCAGCGCCGTGGTCGTCGGCGCCCAGTTACTGCTGGCGATCGGACTGGTGCTGGTGGGCATCACCTTCGCCCGGCGGCAGCTGCTGGCGGCCTTCGACATGAGCCTGCAGGGGAAGGCCCGAGCCATCGCTGCTCTGATTTACTATCCCCCGGATGGCGAGCCGGGGCTGCTGTTTGACAACGATGAGGCGCCGCCCTCCTTCGACGCCTCGCATCCCGACATCTACGAGGTGAAGAGCGCCGCACCGACCTTTGAAGCTCATTCTAAGAATTTTGATTCCGCTTTCCTCAAGGCCGAGTTGGCGGGCCAGGATTACTGGAATTTCACCTGGAAGGGCGTGCCATACCGCGGATTGATTCTGCGCAATATCGCCATTCGCGACGAGGAGACAGGACCCACTGATACGGATGTGGCGGTGGATGTCTTCTATGCCGCGCCCACGCTGGACATCACACGCCGCGCCGAAGAGGTAGGCTTGATGGTGGGCGGAGCCAGCCTGCTGCTCCTGGTGCTTACCGGGCTGCTGGCGGCATGGGCGGTGCGCCGCGGCTTGTGGCCGTTGCGCGACCTGGCGCGAGAAGCGGGCTCCATTTCGGTGAAGAACTGGGATTTTCGCCCGCCTAAGGACGCTCTCGAGACTTCCGAACTGGCACCGCTGGCACAGGCCATTGAAACCGTGCTCAGCAAGCTGGAACTGGCTTTTGTGCAACAGCGTGAGTTCCTGGCCGACGCGGCTCATGAGCTGAAGACCTCGGTGGCCATCCTGAAATCCACTTTCCAGTCTCTGCTGCAGAAACCGCGCTCGCCGCACGAGTACCGGGCCGGGCTGCTGGATCTTCTGGGTGACGTGGATCGACTGGAGGAACTGCTCAACCGCATGCTGCGCCTGGCGCGGGCGGAACAGCAGGCGGCCGATGGCGGGCCGCGCACGCTGGAAGTGGCGGACCTGGCCTCCACCTGCGAAATGGCGGTGGCGCGCATCAAGAGCCTGGCTGCGGCGCGCGGCGTGGAAGTCCAACTGGCCAGCAATGGCAGCGGGGAAGTAAACGCCGATGCCGAGGATCTGGAACTGGTCTGGGTGAATCTGCTGGAAAACGCCATCCAGCACAGTCCCCCGAGTTCCGTGGTGCGGCTGCAGGTGCAGCCTGAAGCGGACAGCGCTTCCATCAGCGTGCAGGATTGGGGCACGGGCATTGCTGCTCAGGACCTGCCCTACATCTTCGAACGCTTCCGGCGCGGCGACCGCTCGCGTTCGCGCGAGACTGGCGGCTTCGGGCTGGGCCTGGCCATCGCCAAGACCATTGTGGAAGCTTACGGCGGAAGCATTCGGGCAGAGAGTATTCTTCATGAGGGAACACGCGTCTGGGTGCGCCTGCCGCTGACCAGGGAAGCCGAACCCAAATCGTCTCCGGTGACCTCTCCGGAGACATCATGATAATCAGCGCACAGATCCTTCACTCCCGATTTGGCACCTGTAGTTGAATTTTTCCTCCTCTAAGTGCTCCTTCCCTTCGCCAGAGGTTTAGCCTTCTCTTATCCGCTTATTAACGTAAACATCTGGCGCAACCGACCCTTCCCCGCTATTGGCGGGTTGGATTAGGGACCCCAATTTCATGACAAAGGAGCCTTTATATGTTTGCACGCATGCTGGAAGGCAATGTGAAGCTGGAGAAGAAGCCCGAGTTCCTGACCAAAGTGCGCGATGAGATCCTACCCATCCTCAGGAGGCAGACGGGATTCGTGGACATCATCGGCATGGAGAACGAGACCAAACCGGAGAGATTCTGCATCATCAGCCTGTGGCACACCAAGAACGATGCCGAGCGCTATGAGCGCGAAGCGTTCCAGAAAGTAAACGAAATCACGAAGCCTTTCCTGACTATGCCGCTGGTGGTGAATACCTTCAAGGTGGAAACCACCATCTCCGAGCATGTGATTGCGGCAGTGGCGGCTTGAACGGCAAGCCCTCGCTGCGCAAACGGCCCCGGCATTCGCCCCGTCGGGGCCGCTTTGTCTGCACTTAACCCAAAATCGCAGAGATTATGAGAATGAGGGTAGAGACGTTGCTGGCAACGTCCGCATTGGAGACGCAAGGAGTTACATTTCTGCGGGAATGTCGTTGTCTGTAGCTGTTAAGGGGCGCCGGCGGCCTTGGCCTTGACCACGCTCTGCAGCTGCTGGGCCGCATCCGGCGAAAGTTCGACAAACTCAATCCCCATACCCATGGTGGGATGCACCACACGAACCACGCCAGGCAGACGCACGCGCATTGCCGCAGCCTGAAATAGTATCTCTACCTGGGTGCCCACCGGCTCAGGGGTAAGGGTCTCCATGTAGCAGCCGCTCAGGCTGATGTCGCTGAGGAAGCCCCGCAGCGGAGCATTGCTTCCGCGCTTGCAGAATTGCGCCTCGCAGCGGAAATCGTAGCGGGTTGCCGGACGTTTCTCCACTCTGGCAAATTTAATCATGACGCCCACCCCGGCTCACAAGTTACGAAAGGCGTCTGCCGATCGTCCCCCCCTTCTTTATCGCCTTTCAGAAGTTCCGTTCTTGCGCTAATCTGGCCTGCTTTTTCACTGGGGTGAAGCCATGCCTGACGTCTCTGCCGCCTACCTCTCCGAAGCACTTCGCGCCCTGCACGCTTACAAGAAGTTGGCGGAAGGAGCGCTGGCCCAGATCAGCGACGAGGAGTTCTTTCGCAAGCCTGCCCCGGAATCGCTCAGCTGCGCCTTGCTGGTAAAGCATATTGCCGGCAACCTGCGTTCCCGCTTTACCGATTTCTTGACCAGTGACGGAGAGAAGCCCGACCGCCATCGCGACCAGGAGTTCGAGGATGCCTCAGGCGCCACAAGGGTCGGCCAGATGCGCTCCTGGGAGGAAAACTGGACGCTTTTGTTTCGCAGCCTGGAGGGGTTGCGCCCGGAGGACCTGGAGCGCACCGTGGCCATTCGCGGCGAGGCCTATTCCGTGCTCAAGGCCCTCAACGTGGCCTCGCTGCACTATGCCTACCACATCGGCCAGATCGCCTATTTAGCCAAGCACCTTCGTGGGCCTCAGTGGAAGTCGCTCAGCGTGCCCAAACCGGGGCAGGAGAAATACAAGCCCTGATTGGCCCTTGAGATACAGAACCCGGGCCCACATGTCACAGCCTGGCGTCGCGTGAATGCTAAAATTAAGGGTTTCCTGCTGCACTCCGCATCCCCCGGCGCGTAGGAACGGAAGGTGAGAAACCTCAATGGCTGAAACCATGCTGGCCGTGGTGAAGCCCGAGCCGAAGCCGGGCGCCGAAGTACGTGACGTTGCCATCCCCAAAATTGGCCTCACCGACGTGTTGGTCAAGGTCAAGGTGGCTTCTGTCTGCGGCACCGACTTGCACATCTACAACTGGGACCCCTGGGCGCAACGCCGCATCCACCCGCCGCTCATTCCCGGACACGAATTCTGCGGGGTGGTGGCCGGCGTGGGTGCAGAGGTTACCAGCGTCAAGGAAGGCGACTTTGTCTCCGCCGAGATGCATGTGGCCTGCGGCAAGTGCCTGCAGTGCCGCACCGGCGAAGCTCACATTTGCCAGTTCGTGAAAATCATCGGAGTGGACGACAACGGCGCCTTCGCCGAGTACGTGCGCATTCCCGAATCCAACATCTGGAAGCTGGACCCGGAGATTCCCCAGGAATACGCCTCCATTCTCGATCCCCTGGGAAACGCCGTGCACACCGTCCTGGCGGGGGAGATTGCCGCCAAAACCGTGGCCATTACGGGCTGCGGGCCCATTGGCCTGTTTGCCATCGCCGTCGCCCGCGCTGTGGGCGCCACCGCCGTGTATGCCATCGAGACCAACCAGTACCGGCGCAAAATTGCCCAGCAGATGAAAGCGGATTACGTTCTCGATCCTAAAACCGAGGACGTACGAACATTCGTGATGGACCACACGGGCGGCCAGGGTGTGGATGTGGTGCTGGAGATGGCCGGCCACCCGGATGCCATCCGAACAGCCTTCAACATCGTGCGCCGCGGCGGCCGCATTTCCCTTCTCGGCCTTACCTCCAAACCCATCGCCTTGAACTTCTCCGAAGACATTATCTTTAAGGGCATCACCATTCAGGGCATCAATGGAAGGCGCATGTACCAGACCTGGTACCAGATGACCGCTCTCCTCAAGGCGGGCAAACTCGACCTCCACCCGGTTATCACCGACCGCATGTCCATGAAGGACTTCAGCAAGGGCATGGAGCGGCTGCGGACCGGGGAAGCCAGCAAAATCCTGCTCTATCCCAACGGCGTGAAGTAACCGCGATTGGCTGGGCGTGCGAGCCCAGCCGCGGTCATCCTGAGCGCAGCGAAGGATCTCACCACAGAGGACATAGAGATCACAGAGAAAGCAAGTAGTTGGTAGTCAGTTGCTGGTAGCTGGTGAGATTATTCTTTTTCCAGCTTCAGCGCGGCGGAATTCATGCAGTAGCGCAGCCCGGTGGGTGCGGGACCGTCCTCGAAAACATGACCCAAGTGGGCCCCGCAGCGTGCGCACAGCGCCTCCGTGCGCACCATGCCGTGGCTGCGGTCAACCTGGGCTTCGACCCGGTCTTCTTGCAGCGGCTGCCAGAAACTGGGCCACCCGGTGCCCGATTCGTACTTGGTATCGGAACTGAACAACGGCTCCCCGCAGCACACGCATCTGTAGATGCCGTGTTCCTTGGAATTCCAGTACCTTCCGCTGAACGCCGGTTCTGTACCCTTCTGGCGGGCGACATAATATTCCTCCGGCGAAAGCTGCTGGCGCCACTCCGCATCGCTCTTGGTGATCTTGTCCGCCATGGCTTCTAAACGGGGAAAAGGACCCCGCGGTAACTGGTAGCTGGTAATTAGTAGTTGGTAGATACCCAGCAGTTACCAACTACTAACTAACCACCAACTACCCTGACTGGAACCCTTAACTACTCTAATTTGGCATTCATCGTGATCTTCGCGTTCAGCACCTTGGAAACTGGGCAGCCCGCTTTGGCGGCCTCTGCCGCCTTCTGGAATGCTGCCGAATCCGCCTTGGGGACTTTCCCGGTCACGTCCAGATGAATGGCGGTGATGGTCCAGCCGGAGTCCAGCTTGTCCATGCTGAGCGTAGCGTTGGTTTTGATGCTGTCTGGGGTCAACCCCGCATTGCCCAGCTGCGCCGATAGAGCCATGGAGAAGCAGCCCGCGTGCGCCGCCGCAATCAGTTCTTCCGGATTGGTGCCCGGCTGGTCGCCGAAGCGCGTTCCAAACGAAAAGGGAGTCTTGGAAAACACTCCGCTGCCGGAGGAAACCGCTCCCGCGCCTTCTTTCAAACTGCCCTTCCATTCCGCGCTTGCCTTGCGTTGCATTCCGTTCTCCTCGCCTCAAGATATAAGTGCAAACTCTACATTGTATTAGCTGGAGATTGGATTGGGCAAAGTCAGTACTCAGGAGTCTGGCAAGCGGCTAAGCTTCCACGCTTGCCCGCAGTATGCGGTGTTGGAATTCCACTCCTTCTATGTCTCGTTGACTTCTGGCTTCTGGCTAATGGTTTAACGTGGCAAATCGCTCGACCACGAGTCCGCGACGATGTGCCAGTCGCCGCCGGGGCGTTTTCTCCACACGGTCAGGTATTTACCCTTGTCGGACTTTTGCCCGCCGCCGTCTGTGGGCACTTTCATGGTGTAGCTGCCAACGTCGAAGGCCAGGTCGCCGGTCTGCTTGATATAAGTGACTTCAAACTTCAGGTCGGTGTAGCCGTGATGCAGCGGCCGGCTCAGGTATTCGCGAATCGCGTCCCGCCCATGCACCGCTGCGTGGTGCGGCGGCAGGTAGACGGCATCTTCGGCGTACAGTTGTGCCAACTTCTCCGGTTCACGCGTGTTCCAGTAGCGGGCCCAATCCTCTCCCGTCTTGTGAATGATGGCAGTCACATCCTGATTCAGCGTCGGCTCCGCCTTCATAAGCGCCTCCTGGACAGCACAATTTTACGCGCGACTTTGGCTTGGATGTCTGTGCTCGCAGGGCTGCTGCTTGCCTCCAGTTCCGCTCTGGCACTCACCTGCACCGGTACGGTTTCAGCTCTTCGAGCCTTGCGGCCAGGGTAGGGAAATTCCCCGTTACGTCCGTAACTTTCTGATAACAGGCCTTGACCTTACTATCGCCTTGGCTTCGGCGACTCGGAGGGAGTCTCCCCATGGGTGAACGAATCACCCGTCCCGTGCAAGCACCAAAGAACCGCAGGAAATCCACCGCGCCCAGAGCAGTCAGCGCAGCATCGCCGCGCAACGGCAGTATGGCCGCCGGCCTGCGCACGCTGGAACCGGAAGCGGACCTGCAGGTGCAGAAAGCCTACCTGGAGCAGTTGTTCCAGAGCGCGCCCGAGGCCATTGCCATCCTGGACCCGCTTTATCACATTACCCACGTCAATACTGAATTTACTCGCATGTTTGGCTATACCCAGGAGGAAACGCGGGGCAGGATGCTGGGGGAAATCATCGCCCCCCGTGGGCTCGACGCGGAAATCAGTTTCATCCACAGCGCCATCACCAAAGGGCAGAAGATCAGCCTGGAAAGCAAGCGCATGCGCAAAGATGGCAGCCTGGTGGATGTCTCCATCGTAGGCATGCCGGTGAAGGTGCGCGGCGGGCACGTGGCGGTTTACGCCATTTTCCGCGACATCAGCGAGCGCAAGCAGGCGGAGGCGCTGCAATCGGCGCTCTACCGCATCGCCAGAATCACCAGCTCCGCCGGTGACCTGCAGGATTTTTACGCCGCCATCCACGGTATCGTAGGCGAGCTGATGTGCGCCAGAAACTTCTACATCGCTCTCTATGATCAGGAGAGCAATCTGCTCAATTTTCCCTATTTTGTGGACGAAGTGGACCCCACGCCGGCGCCCAAGCCGCTGGGCAAGGGCCTGACAGAATACGTGTTGCGGGCGGGAGAGCCGCTGCTGGCTACCCCTGAGGTCTTCGACAAACTGGTGCAACAGGGCAAAGCGGAATGCATTGGGGCGCCCTCGCTGGACTGGCTGGGAGTGCCGCTGAAAACCGGCAACCGAGCCATTGGTGTGCTGGTGGTGCAGAGTTACAGCGAAGAAGTTCGCTTTGGGTCCAAAGAAAAGGAAATTCTCACCTTCGTTTCTCAGCACCTGGCCACCGCCATCGAGCACAAGCGGCATGAGCAGGCGCTGCGCGCCTCCGAATCGCGCTACCGCTCCCTGGTGCAGAGCGCGGTCTACGGAATTTACCGTTCCACTCTGGAAGGACAGTTCCTGGACGTGAATCCGGCCCTGATTTCCATGCTGGGGTATGAGTCAGCGGCCGAGGTGCGGGCGCTCAACCCGCAAACCGATATCTACGTGCGCGCTGACGACCGCTTGCGGCTGCGCCAGGAATACGAGCAGCACCGTTGCCTTGACAACGTCGAAGTGAAGTGGAAACGCAAGGATGGCAAAGCCATTACCGTCCGGCTGAGCGGGCGTGCGGTCAACCAGGAAGGCGAGGATGAGGTACTGGAGATCATCGCCGAAGATGTTACCGACCGCCACGTTCTGGAAGACCAGTTCCGCCAGGCGCAAAAAATGGAAGCGGTAGGGCGGCTGGCCGGGGGCGTGGCCCATGACTTCAACAACCTGCTGATGGTCATCAGCGGATACACCTATGTCTTGCTAAATCAGTTGGGAGTCGGCGATCCGCGCCGCAAAAAAGCGGAGGCCATCCAGGAAGCGACCGAACGCGCCGCCACCTTGACGCGCCAGTTACTCGCCTTCGGCCGCAAACAGGTGCTGGAGCTGAAGGTAATTGACTTGAACGCGGTGGTAGCCGACATCAGCAAGCTGCTGCGGCCGCTGATTGGGGAAGATATCGAGGTGGTGGTCAACTGCGATGCCCGCTTGGCACGCACCAAGGCCGATCCCGGGCAGGTGGAGCAGGTAATCATGAATCTGGCGGTCAATGCGCGCGATGCCATGCCCGGCGGCGGCAAGCTGATCATTGAAACCCGCAATGCCGAGCTGGATGAAAACTATCAGCGCGCCCATGCCAGTGTGAAGCCGGGGCGTTACGTGATGCTGGCGGTGAGCGACACCGGCTGCGGCATGGATGCGGAAACGCAGTTGCGCATCTTCGAGCCCTTCTTTACCACCAAGGAAAAAGGCAAAGGTACGGGCTTGGGCCTCTCCACCGTGTACGGGATCGTGAAGCAGAGCGGCGGGTACGTTTTTGCCTACAGCGAGCCTGGCCGGGGCACTACCTTCAAGATTTACCTCCCTCAAGTGGAAGATGCGGTGGCGGAGAGCCTTCCAGAACGGCGCACCCGCCTGGGCTGCGGGGGGACGGAAAGCATCCTGCTGGTGGAAGACGAAGAATCCGTGCGCGAATTGATTGCCGAGGCGCTCAAAGCCCAGGGCTACAACGTGCTGGTGGCCGGCAACGGGCAGGAGGCGCTGGCCCTGGCCGCACCGGCCAACTGCCACATTGACTTGATGATTACAGATGTTGTCATGCCCGGCATGAGCGGGCGGGAACTGGCCACGCGCTTGGCTCAGAGTCGCCCGGGGCTGCGGGTGCTATTTCTCTCCGGTTACACTGAAGACGCCATCGTGCACCACGGAGTGCTCGACCCCGGCACCGCCTTCCTGCAGAAGCCCTTCAGCCTGGACGCGCTGGCCTGCAAGGTGCGCGAAGCGCTCGATTCCTAGTTCCCGCGAACTTTCCCGGTTTTCAGATCCTGGTGGAATAAGCTTTGTAATCCCGGGTGGGGACAGGCGCCCTCGCCGGTCCGGGCGGGCGAAGTCCGCCTACTCATGTGGTGCCCTGTGCTATCGTTTTCGCATCATGTTGCGGAGAATTACTTTTCTTTTCCTGGCCGTCGCCCTCCTCGCGTCTCCTCTTCTAGCCAAAGAAAAATATTTGAAGCCCGGGCCGGTCAAGCTCGACCGCGGCGGCGAGAAATGGGCGCACAAAACGCTCAAGAAGATGTCGCTTGAGGAGAAAGTCGGCCAGCTGTTCATGGTGTGGGCGCGGGCCAAGTTCCTGAATCTGAACGGCCCGGAATACGCCCAGTATCACGAAATTCTGCAGAAATACCACGTGGGCGGTTTCGCCCTCACGGTGCCGGCCGAGGGTGCGTTCGTTTATTACAACCAGCCCTACGAAGCGGCCATGCTGGTGAACCAGTTGCAGCGCGAATCCAGGCTGCCGCTGATTTTTGCGGCTGACTTCGAGCGCGGCGTCTCCATGCGCCTTCAAGGCAGCACCGTGTTTCCGCACGCCATGGCCTTCGGCGCCACCGGCAATACCGATTCCGCGAAACAGTTCGGCGCGATCACGGCGCAGGAGGCTCGCGCCGTAGGTGTGGAATGGAACTTCTTTCCCGACGCCGACGTCAACTCCAACCCCGCCAATCCCATCATCAACACCCGCTCTTTCGGCGAGGATCCGCGGGAGGTAGGCAAAATGGTTACGGCCTACATCCAGGGAGCCAAGGCCAACGGCATGCTCACCACGGCCAAACACTTCCCCGGTCATGGCGACACCGCCACTGACTCCCACCTCGGCCTGGCCAAGGTAACGGGCGACCGCCAGCGCCTGAACGCGGTGGAATTGCCGCCCTTTGAAGCCGCCATTAAGGCGGGGGTGGACTCCATCATGGTGGCCCACGTGACCGTGCCGGCGCTCGAGCCCGACCCCAACCGCGTAGCCACCACTTCGCCCGCCATTGTGACCGGACTGCTCAAGCAGCAATTGGGCTTCAAAAGCCTGGTCATCACCGACGCGCTGGATATGGGCGGCCTGACCCGCCTCTACCAGAACGATATCGGCCGGGCGGCGGTGGAGGCATTCAAGGCGGGCGCCGACATGCTGCTCATTCCCGCCGACCTGAATGCCTCCTACCAGGCCATGCTCAAGGCGGTGCAGAGCGGTGAGATCCCGGAGTCGCGAGTGGACCAGTCGGTGCTCAAGATCCTGGAAGCCAAGGCCTCAGTAGGACTTAACAAGGCTCGACTGGTGGATATTGCCCAACTGGGCGAGGTGGTGGGGAAGCCGGAAAACCTGGCCTTTGGGCAGCAGGTGGCCGGCCAGGCGCTGACCCTGGTGCGCGACAACGGCCGGGTGCTGCCCCTGCAACCGCTGCCTATCCAGGGAACTAGCGGGTCCAGCCTTCCGTATCAACCAGCAGTGGAGGTCACCAACCGGCTGCTAGTGGTGGTTTTCTGCGACGACCTGCGCATGGACCCGGGACATGAGTTTGTAAGTCAGATGCGGCAACGGCGGCCGGACGCCAATATCCTGTACGTGGATACACGAACGGCAGCGGCCATGACCGACCAGGTGCTGGCGGCCGTTCAGGGGGCGGAAAAAGTGGTGGCGGCGGTGTATGAGATCCCCACGGCAGGCAAGGCGGTGCAAGTGGCCGGGCAGGTGGAGAACGCCATAGGGCTGAGCGACGCACGGGGCGAACTGCTGGGCAAGATTCTGCAGGCAGCCGGACCGAAGACCATGGTGGTGGCGGTAGGCAATCCCTACGTGGCCGGCGATTTTCCCCAGGTGGAGAACTACATGTGCACGTTCTCCAATGCCCGGGTCAGCGAAGATGCCGCCGTGCAGGGCCTGTTCGGCGAAATTCCCATACGCGGGCACTTGCCGGTCACCATTCCCCAGGTAGCCCAGCGCGGAGCAGGATTGGAGAAAGTTGCGGTGGCAGGATCGACAGGAGGTAATCATGTGGCGGGAAATCATCCATAAAACGGCCTGGGGAACGGCTGCGGCAATGGTGGTGGTACTGGCCGCCTGCAGCATGAAGGTGGACGATAAAGGCGAGAACAAGAACGTGGATATACGCACGCCGTTGGGCGCGCTGCAGGTGCGCACCAATCCCACGCCGGCGCAGGTTGGGCTGACTGTTTATCCCGGCTCCAAGCCTAAGGTGGAAGGCGACGATCACAACGCCGCCAACGTGAACATCTCCAGCTCCATGTTCGGGGTGAAGGTGCTGGTTATCGGCTATCACACCCAGGATGCCCCCGATAAGGTGATCGCCTACTACAAAAAAGACCTGCAGAAGTACGGCAACGTGTTGGAGTGCAAAGGCCACGGCCACGATACCGACATGGACTTTGGACATGAGAAGAACGAGAAGGCCAAACCGCTCACCTGCGGCGACGATAAAGGAGACGGCAAGGGTGTGGAACTGAAGGCCGGCATGAGCGACAACTTCCACCTGGTGGCGGTGGAGCCCAAGGACGAAGGCAGCGATTTTGCCATCGTGTACGTGGCCACGCGGGGCGAATCGCAGCCCATGTAAATGCGGGAGCCGGGAGTCAGGAGTCGGGAACTGGCCTCCCGGATGTTGGTGGCTGTTCGCGCGTTTGCCGACCTCTGACTCTGACTTCCGACTCCCGACTTCTCCTAACCATCCGTTTGTTGCGTGCTGCGCGTTGCGCCTGCTAGCTTGGAATTGATGGAACATGCGTGCCACAGATGCGGCAAGGCGGTAGAGGACGGAGTGCCCTTCTGCCCGCAATGCGGCGCGCCGCAAATCAGGGTTATGACCGCCGTACAACCGGCGCCAGCCCCCTCGCCTGGCTCCATTCTTGAGAGGCGCACGCTGGCGCATCCGGTGGCGCTCGCGCAACTGGGACAGGTGGCGTGGTCGCGCGCCTGGCGGGCCGCCAACCTGGCCGCCGGGCTGGGAGCCTTGGCGGCGCTGATCCTCATGCTGGCCACGGGTGTGCCACAACTGGCGTTCCTGGCCTGGATGCTGGGCGGCGGCATGCTGGCAGTGGTGATCTATCGGCGGCATCACCTTGGCTCCATAAGCGCCGGTATGGGGGCGCGTCTGGGCGCCATGGCCGGGCTGATGGGTTTTGTCATCTTTGGCCTGCTTTCCCTTGTGCAGATGTTGGCCATGCGCGGCAGCGGGCAGTTGCGGGCGGCGATGGAGCAAGCCTTAAAGGCCTCGGCGGAGCGCAGCGGTAATCCCGAGGCGCAGCAGATGGTGCAGCAGTTCCTGACTCCGGAGGGCATGCGCCTGCTGATTGTTTTGGGGATCGTGCTGATGCTAGTGCTGTTTGTGGCCGCATCGAGCCTGGGCGGCGCCATTGCGGCGGCGATCTCCCGCAAAGGAGAGACGCGGTCACTGTAGAAGCCTTCACCGCCCAGTACGCCAAGAGCGCGAGAACGTATTTCTAAAATCTCCACGGCGTCCTCTGGGGCTCGGCGGTTAACGCCTTTTTCAGATGCCAATGGGGGGCGGTAGTTGCTTTAACGACGTAGCCACCGTCCTTGTGCTCAAGCCACACCACCGCGTATCATGCCGCTTCGATGACTGCTCAACCCGCACCTCGCCCGCCCAAGCTGCGTCAGAAGGCGCAACTGATGTCCGCCTCCGAAATTGAGCGCACCCTGGTGCGTCTGGCCCACGAGATCGTGGAAAAAAATAATGGCGTGGAAGATCTGGCCCTGGTTGGCATCCGCCGGCGCGGGGTGCCTCTGGCCGAACGTCTGGGCAAGCTGATTGCACGCATCGAAGACAAGCCCGTGCCCGTAGGCAGTCTGGATATAACCCTTTACCGCGACGACCTCTCCACCATTGACCACAAGCCGGTAGTGCAGGAAAAGGACCTGGAGTTCTCCGCTACCGGCATGCACGTGGTGCTGGTGGACGACGTGCTTTACACAGGCCGAACCACCCGCGCCGCCATGGATGCCCTATTCGTGCACGGACGTCCGCGGCGGGTGCAACTCTGCGTGCTGATTGACCGCGGCCACCGCGAGCTGCCCATCGAGGCCACCTATGTGGGCCGTATGGTGCAGACCACCGACAACGAGATCATCGAGGTCAAGCTCAAGGAAGTGGACAACGCCGAGAAGGTGTTGCTGGTGGAACGGGAGAGCTGATGCCGGCCTTGGCCCAGGCTCGTGCGGGGAGGCAGGGTCGCGGGGCATGAGCACGTTTGCGCGGGGCTCGTTGTTGGGAATCGAACACCTGCAGGCGCAAGAGATCACCGGCCTGCTGCAACTGGCGCGCCGCATGCAGCGCGGCCGGCCTCGTCCGCTGCTCCGGGGCAAGACGGTGGGCCTCGTCTTTTACGAAGCTTCCACCCGCACCCGCACCTCCTTCGAAATGGCGGCCAAGAGGCTAGGCGCCATCACCCTGCTGGTGCATGCCAGCGGCTCCAGCATCGAAAAGGGGGAATCGCTGCTCGATACCGGGTACACCCTGCGCGCGGTGGGCTGCGACGCGCTCGTCTTCCGCCATCCCAACGCCGGCGCGCCTCACTTAATCGCCGCTCACCTGGACGTTCCCGTCATCAATGCCGGCGACGGCATGCACGAGCACCCCTCGCAGGCGCTGCTTGACGCCTACACCATCCTGCAGCACATGAAAGACCTGCGGGGCAAGCGCATGGCCATAGTGGGCGACATTTACCACAGCCGGGTGGCGCGCTCCAACGTCCATCTGCTCAGCAAGTTCGGAGTGCAGCTTACGCTGTGCGGGCCGCCGGAATTTGTGCCTGAAGCCGCCACCACCCTGGTCAAAGGCCTGCATATCACCCGGCATCTGGAAGAAGCCATCCGCGGCGCCGATGTAATCATGCTGCTGCGGGTGCAGAAGGAGCGCCTGGCGGAGATGCACTTCGACGTGGGCGAATATATCGCCAAGTATCAGCTGACCATGGCGCGACTGCGCCTGGCCAAGCCGGGAGCGCTGGTCATGCACCCCGGTCCCATCATCCGCGGCATGGAGTTAAGCAGCGACGTGGCTGATTCTCCCCAGGC
>DATJEH010000251.1:0-9111 GCA_035496875.1 Terriglobales bacterium
GGAGCGCGGTTATCGCTGCGGTAGATCACGCCTTTGATTAGAACATAGTTTGGTTGCGGAAGAAGGAGTCAGGGGTCAGGAGTCAGCACCCCCGGAGTCGGTAGTCAGTAGGTGAATCTTGGGGCTGGCCACCGGGGCTGAAGCCCGTCGCAAAATGGACCTGGCTTTGAGCACTGACCTGCGCACTGCCACTGACTACGGGCCACTCCCCCCTCCAATCTGCGCAACCACGCGATTCACGGTGGCCACGTCATAGAAGTTGGTCAGGTCGGCGTGGCCGGCGAGCGTGTCTCGCTCCTGGCCATTGACCAGAATCTTCACTTGCGCTATGCCGGGGAGATTTGCCGCCAGGGTTTGCAGCAGCGAAAGGACGGTCAGTTCCTCCACCAGCACTCCTGAGCGATGTCCAGCCGCGAAGGCGTCGTTCAGGTCCACCACCGCGGTACCGTTCACAATATAAACATCGTTCACATCCGCGCCGGGGGGCAGCGGATGCGGCGAATCCTTCGGCATATAACGCGCAATAAGCGCACGCAGTACCGCTTGAGCGCGCAGGGCAGGGTCCGCGGGCAGCCTGAGACTCATATCCTCACGGTGAAGCGAGCCCTGCCGGTCGTCCGCTATGTACAAGGCGACGTTGACCGGGGGACCGGCTGTGGGAGGAGCGACTGGTTGCTGCAGTTCCGTGGTTTGCGGGGCCTGCCGGGCGTGACGTTTCAGAATCAAGACGTAGATTCCGGTGGCCAGGGCGGCGGTCATCATCAGCGCAAAAGTGATCTTCAGGTGGCGGGGAATCATGGGGTGCCTCCCTGCCGGGCGCGAGCCACGCCCGCGGCAATGGCGGCGGCCACCTGCTCCTGATAGGCAGGGGAATTAAGCTGGGTGACGTCGGCCCCGGGCGGCACCACCTCCACCGCGATGGCGGCGGCGGCGATGTGGTTCAAAGGAGGCAGGGGCGCAGCCATCTGGCGGGTGGCCACGTTGGCCTTGGCCAACTCCGAAGCGATGTCGCCGGACAAAGTCTGGCTGGAGGATAAAAACGTGGCCTGCGCGCTGTCCCAAGGCAGAAATGGACCGCTGGCGGGCGTGATTGGCGGCAGCAGGGCGGTATAGAGCCGCACTCCCGCACCCAGTGTGCCGGCGTGAATGCTGATGTAAAAACGGGCGCGGGAAGTGTTGGCCAGTATGGCGCGCTGGTCCAGACTTATGGCGCTATCGGAGTTGCGCAGCAGCATGGTGGGCAAACCGCGGCCTTCGAGGTCATTATGCAGGCGCTGCGCGATGCCCAGGGTTACATCCTTTTCCAGCAAATTGTCGCTCAGGGTCGCGCCTGTCTCGGTGCCTCCATGGCTGGCATCCACCACCACCACCGGAGGCGGTGCGGAAGGCGGAGGAGCGGCAACGGCAGGAGCGGGTGTTGGCCCGGTGGCTGGCGCGGCGGGCGAGGGAGAAGCCGCGGGAGCGGGCGCGGACGAAGGCGCCGGCGGGGGCGTTGCCGTGGGCTGCGGTCTGGCTTGGGCTATGATTTGCACCACCGGGCCCACGGTGATGCTTTTGCGGTCGGTGCTGAAGCGCGCTAGCAGAGGCACGTTGCTGTTCAGCGCCAGTTCGGCCACGCCTTCGGCTTCATGATAGGTGAGGGAAGTAACATACTTGTCATCGAAACTGATAGTGGTGGGACTGGGATGGAGCAGGGGTTCGCGCACAAAAGTCATGCGCAGCCGGCCCGGTTCGGTGGCGATGGAGGGATTGACGGGAGCTGAGAAGTTCAGCACCACCGCGTCGGCGGGAGAGTGGACCAGCTCAGCTGTGAAATGAACGGCCGCGCCGGCAATAAACAAGCGGTGGGCGCTCTCGTGGAATTCCACGGGCTCCCGCAACATAGGCGATAAAAGCGGTACGATGCTGGAGAGCGGAACCATGCCCCTTCCCGCCTGAAAATAAAACGGTGCCACCATTTCCAGGCGCTTGCCTCCAAGCTTCAACCCTGCCTTGCCGTCCTGAAACTCCATTTCCATGCTGTCGAAGCGGACCTTCCACTTACGTCCATCCTGGCGGGCGCCCAATTCGCCCAGCGGATCGAGAAGGTCCAGGATGCCGACGTACTCTCTGCCGCCATACTGCTGCAGGGGCACGGAAAAGCTGCCCCGCGGGCTATACACAGAGAGGTATTCCTGTCCCGCCGCCGGCCGCGCCTGTGGCGGCCAGAGAAGCAGCAATACAAGAGCTAAAGCAGGGAGGGGACGTTGAACCGGCTTCTGCCGCAGCCAATTGCCAATGCGCTCAGTCCAGCGCATAGATGGCAAGTCCGCTCAGCATTTTGGGGTAAAAGTCGGTGGACTTTTGCGGCATCACCTCGCCCGCCAGGGCAATGGCGGTCATCTGCTCAATGGGAACAGGGTTGAGCAGGAAGGCGACATTGGCTCCGCCGCTGCGCACGCGTTGCACCGCTTCCCGGGCGTCGCGCAGGTACTCGAGATTGCGCTGTTCGCGGATGGCTTCCTCGCTGATGTTCAGCACGCTCCCGAGCACGACTTTGTGCAGGCGCACTACATCCAGTTCCGCCTGGCGCGGCGACACGGTTTCCAAGGCGGAGTGCTGGCTCCCGGGGTGGGCAAGAAACAGGAAGGCTTGGCGCTCTGTGACCGCCAGCATGGCGGTTTCGCCGGGCGAGGTGCGGGGAAGCAGAGCCAGGGGGTTGCTGGGGTCGAACTCACGGCTCACATCGCGCACGCCGTAAAAATAACGTGCTGCCGCCACCATGGGGCCCGGTTCGAAGTTAGACAATCCAAATACCAAACGGTGAGTGGGCAGGATGAGCATTCCCGGGGAATGGGTGTTCACAAAGGTCATCATCACCCGCTCGTAGGCAGCGTCTGGTGCGTTCTTGCCGGCGGCGGCGCGGCGCTCGTTGCGGTAGTTGAGCGCAGTCTCATAGCGATGATGACCGTCGGCGATGATCAGCTTCTGCTCCGCCATGCCGCGCCTGACCTGCTCGATCACCTCGGTGTCCGAAACCTGCCAGATCTTATGCTCCACTCCGTATTCGTCGGTGAGGCGGATCTCCGGCTCGCGGGAAGGAAAAAGCGTAACTTCCACCTGGCCGCCGGGATCGTTATACAGCACGAAGATTTGCCCAAAGTGGGCGCCAGTGGCGCGGAGCAGATCGAGGCGGTCGGCCTTGGGCTTGGAAAGCGTCTGCTCGTGGCGGAAGACTACGCCCGCCGAATAGTCCTCGATCTGGGCTAGGGCAATAAAGCTACGCCGTTGGTAGCGGTGGCCGCCGGACACCCCAGGCGCGGTGAACTCCTGCGAGTAAGCATAGAGCGAGGGCTGCGAATCAGGGCGCAGGATGCCCTTACGGCGCCACTCGACGAAATCGCCTGCGGCGCGGGTGTAGACGTTATTGCTCTGGCCGTCGGCGGATTCGCGTTTGCCCAGGATAATTCGCACCAGGTTGTAGGGACTGGCGTCGTAATAGCCCGCCTGCATGGCGGGCGTGATCTTGTCGTAGGGTTGGGTCACAACCTGAGACAAGGAAACGCGTGCCGGGTCATAGCGCAGGGCCCGAAAAGGGAAAATCTTTGCCATGAGAATTTTGTGGTGCTTGGAATTGTAACAAGAGAAAAGAGGCAGAACCTTCCCCCACTTTCCACATCTCAAAGAGAGCGGCCACCCGTGGTCAAACCGGAGCCGACCTATGGTAGTATCGGCTCAAAAGAGGTTTTGTATGGCCTGCCATCTGACCAGCGGGCCATGGGCGTATCGCTCCCCGGGTGCAGTTTTGAACCTGCCTGCCGTTCATCGTGACGTTTCCCGCCTGCGGCTGGAGCTGCGCCTGCTGGCGGCTGTGGCCGGCGTCATTCTGGTAATGCTCTTTTCCGTCCCCGGCCTGAAGGCTCAGACCGGAACCGTGGACGATGTTCATGTTGTGCCCCGGATCAAGTCGCCCGCGGAACCCAAGAAGCCGCTCGTCAATCCCTCCCTGGATACCCACACCCGGCCTTTTCGCGCCCGGGTGGACCTGGTTTTAGTTCCGGTCACCATTACTGACCCCATGAACCGACTGGTCACGGGGTTAGAGAAGGATAACTTCCAAGTCTTTGAAAACAAGGAACGGCAGGCAATCCGTCACTTTTCCAGCGAGGATGCTCCCATTTCTATGGGAGTGATTTTTGATGTCAGCGGGAGCATGAGCAACAAAATTGATCGTGCTAAGGAAGCGGTGGTGGAATTCTTTAAGACCGCCAACCCTCAGGACGAGTTTTTCGTGGTGAGCTTTTCTGATGAGCCCGAGCTGCTCTCCGATTTCACCAGTTCGGTGGAGGACATCCAGAGCCGGCTGGTGCTGGCGGCGCCGAAGGGGCGTACAGCGCTGCTGGACGCCATCTATCTGGCTGTGGCCAAGTTACGCAATGCCAAATACGACCGTAAGGCTTTGCTGATTATCTCCGACGGAGGTGATAACCACAGCCGCTATACGGAGGGAGAAATTAGCTCCTTGATCAAAGAGGCCGACGTGCAGATTTATGCCATCGGCCTGTTCGACCAGGTCGCCCGAACCGAGGAGGAACGGGTGGGCCCGGCCTTGCTGGCCGAGGTCACGGATGTGACTGGTGGGCGGACATTTACCATTGATAATCCTAATGAGCTGCCAGACGTCGCCACCAAAATCGGCATAGAGCTGCGCAACCAATATGTGCTGGGATACCGTCCAACCAAACCAGTGCACGATGGCAAATGGCATAAAATAAAGGTCAAGCTGGTTCCGCCTAAAGGGTTGCCGCCTCTGCACGTCTATGCCAAAACGGGATACTATGCGCCGTCGGAGTAACTACTTTATTATTCTGCCCCTGTTGGTGCTCTGCCTGAGCCTGTTCACTTGGGCCCAGGCCGCACCCAACACGGCTCCGCCTCCGAGCTCTACTCCTGCCGCACCGCCCCCCTCGCAGGCCCAGCCGCAGGCACAACAGGGAGGCACCGCCGGTCAGCAGCAGGGCCAGACCTCCGGCCAAGCGCCCTCAGGGCAATCCCCGGAGGGCGAGAACAATGGTGTCTACGTCTTCCGCAGCCAGGTAGAAGAGGTCATTCTCCACGCCACGGTTTATGACGACCACGACCATATGGTTACCACTCTGGATAAGAGCGCGTTTGAGATTTATGAGGATGGGGTGTTGCAGAAAATCACCTCCTTCCGGCGCGAAGACATTCCGGTGGCCGTGGGGATCGTGATTGACAATTCCGGCTCCATGCGCGACAAGCGCCCGGCGGTGAACCAGGCGGCGCTGAATTTTGTGCGCTCCAGCAACCCCCAGGACGAGGTTTTCGTCGTCAATTTCAATGACGAGTACTACCTGGACCAGGACTTTACCGCCAATGTCCCCAAGCTGAGGGATGCCCTGGAGAAAATCGAGGCGCGCGGGGGAACGGCGCTGTATGACGCCATTGTGGCCTCCGCCGACCATCTGAAGAAAAACGCGCGCCTGGAGAAAAAGGTACTGCTGGTGGTGACTGACGGCGAAGATAACGCCAGCCGCGAGTCGCTGGAACAGGCGGTGCGCCGGCTGCAGGCGGAGAATGGGCCCACGGTTTACACCATTGGCTTGCTGGGCGGCGAAAGACAGCGCCGCGCCCGCCGTGCCCTGGCCACTGTGGCCGAGGATACCGGAGGCGTGTCCTTTTTCCCCAAGGACCTGAGCGAGGTGGACCGCATCACCCAGGAAGTGGCCCACGATATCCGCAACCAGTACACCATCGGCTACCGGCCAACTCGGCCGCAAAGCCAGGGCGGGTACCGCTCCATCAAGGTGGTGGCGCACGCCCACGGCTACAAGAAGCTGCAGGTGCGCACCCGCACCGGCTATTATGCCGGCAGCGAGCGGGCCGCTACTGCGCAGTAGGGAAGCGCTCCCATTCCCCTTGGTGATCCTCATCGCAGCGGGAAGTGCCATGCCCGGCTGGTCATTGACGCCATTCCGCCGCTCTCATACTCTGTAGCGTGCCCATGAAAACCGCCGAAACCACCACCCGTCTGCGTGTGGCCGACGACATCACGAAACTTGTCGGCGAAACCCCCATGCTTCGCCTGCGCCACATCACGCCCCGCGGCGCGGCTGAGGTGTACGCGAAGCTGGAGTATCTCAACCCGGGCGGCAGCGTGAAGGACCGCGCCGCCATCGGCATGATCCGGCGGGCGGAGGAGCAGGGCCTGTTGCAGCGCGGCGCCACCATCATTGAGGCGACGGCGGGAAATACCGGGATCGGTTTGGCGCTGATTGGGGTCAACCGCGGCTATCGCGTGGCCTTGTTCGTGCCCCAACATTTCTCGGAGGAAAAGGTGATGCTCATGCGCGCCCTCGGCGCCGAGGTCACTCGCACCCCCGATGCCGAGGGCATGGAAGGGGCCATTCGCCGCGCCCGTGCGCTGGCGGCCCAGACTCCCAATTCCTTTCTTGCCGGCCAATTCGAAAATCAGGCCAATCCCGATTACCACTACCAGACCACGGCGCGCGAAATGTTCGAGCAGATGGAAGGCCGGCTGGATGCCATCGTGCTCGGCGCCGGCACCGGCGGCACCTTCACCGGGGTGGCGCGTTTTCTCAAGGAGCGCCTGCCGGATCTGCGCGCCTACGCGGTGGAAAGCCAGGGCTCGGTGCTGGGCGGCGGCCCGGCAGGCGAGTCGCATAAAGTGGAGGGCATCGGCGCCAGCTTCCTTCCCAAGACCTTTGACGGCCGTCTGGCCGATGAGGTCATTATGGTGCGCGATCCCCAGGCTTTTGCCATGGTGCGCCGCCTGGCCCGCGAAGAGGGCGTGCTGGCCGGCTCCAGCGGCGGCGCGGCGGTACATGCCGCGATGGAAGTTGCCGGGCGGCTAGGCTCGGGCAAGCGCGTGGCCACCATCATTCCCGACTCCGCCGAGCGCTATTTGTCGAAGAAGATTTTCGAGCAGGAAACCTAGCTTCGCGCGTCTGTCATATTGAGCGAGGGCGTATGCCCGAGTCGAAATACCCCCAATTCCTGAGAGTGCCGAACTGTGCAAGGGAGTTCTCGGCTCTGTATCGCAACAGCAGTGAAGATCTGGGGGGCGAACTCCTTGTGGCCCGTCAGGGCCGCTTGGCAGGGTCCTTCGACTCGCAAACCGAATCCCAAGCGCATCGGTCTGCTGCGCTCAGGATGACATTGGTATAGTTTTGTAGTGCTAACATCGGAAAATTTCATGTCCAATCACAAACCAGGTTTTGCCACCCGTGCGATCCATGACGGCCAGGAGCCGGAGCCGCTGACCGGCGCGGTCACTGTCCCCATTTATGCCACCTCCACGTACGTGCAGGACGAACTGGGTAAGCCTCGCCAGGGCTACGAATACGCCCGGGTCACCAATCCCACGCGTGATCGGCTGGAAGAAAATCTGGCCTCGCTGGAAGGGGGGTTCGCGGCGCGCGTCTTCGCCAGCGGCATGGCAGCTATCAACGCCATCACCACCATGCTCAAGGCGGGCGACCACGTGGTCTGCGGCCACAACCTTTACGGCGGCGTGCCTCGCCTCTTCAATCAGATCCTGGTCAACTACGGCCTGGAGTTCACTTACGTGGATACCTCGCGCCCGGAAGCCGTGGACAAGGCCATCCGCAAGAATACGCAGCTGGTGTACGTGGAAACGCCTACCAACCCGCTGATGAGCCTGACCGACATCGCCGCGATCAGCCGCATCTGCCGCAAGCGCGGGCCGCAACTGGTGGTGGACAACACCTTCATGTCGCCTTACTTCCAGCAGCCCATCGCGCTGGGCGCCGATATGGTGGTGCACTCCACCACGAAGTTCCTGAATGGTCACAGCGACGGACTGGGCGGGGTGGTGGTGTGCACGCGCAAGGAGCAGGCCGAGCGGCTGGCCTTTATCCAAAAATCGGCGGGAGCGATCATGTCCCCCTTCGAATGCTGGCTGGTGCTGCGCGGCGTGAAAACCCTGGCAGTGCGCATGGAGCAGCACGACCGCAACGGGCGCGCGGTGGCGGAATTCCTCGCCGGGCACAAAAGAGTGAAAGCGGTGTTCTATCCCGGCCTTCTTGACCATCCGCAACACGAATTAGCCGAGCGGCAGATGTCGGGATTCGGCTCCATGATCACCTTTGAAACCGGCTCCCTGGGCAACGCCAAAAAAATGTTGCGCAAGGTGAGGGTGTGTTTGCTGGGCGAATCGCTGGGCGGAGTGGAAACGCTCATTTCCCACCCCGCCACCATGACCCATGCCGCTTTGGGCGAGAAGGGAAGAAAGGCCATCGGGATCACCGATGGCATGGTGCGCATCTCGGTGGGCATTGAAGACGTGGACGACATCATGGCCGACCTGGAGCAGGCGCTGGCCGCCATTTAGCGGGTTTTACGGAGTCGCTTCCAGTCTCCATTCCCCGCCGTGGCCGCCTGTGGCCCAGGTTCCGGCGGCCCCACTCTTGACCGCTGCTTGCAGCATGTCGGCAAAGGTTGAGCTGCCCCGCCCGGGCTCTGATGCCGTCCAGCTTCCGGAGTAAGTCCGTCCGCTTTGCACCCGGGCCCGCCACCTTCCCTTCCATCCCGCGCCGCTTTTCTGTGCCGACCATGTACCCTGCAGCACGATGTCGTTACGCTCGTTCAGCAGAACCCACGAACCCGCGGCTGCATTGGGCGTGCGCGACGAAACGGTTGCGCTCCACTTCCCCCGGAACAGGGCCGGTCCCGCAGAGGCAGTAAAGGCGCCCTGCAGAACCGGCGCTGCACCCTGTCCTAAAGCAGCAGAGCAGAAAACCAGAACTGCTGCCGCTGCAACGCCCTTTGTCAGATACCTATCCAACTGCATAAACCTCCTTCTCGAAATTCATCCAGTTAAGGGCGCTGATTTTGGTGTGGCGCGGGCGCGGCGCTCCCGCCCGCACCTACCCTCCCGCTATCGCTCCTATGATGTAGAAGGGCTCCTTGCCGGAGACGACTGCCTCCGGCAGGGGCGCGTCCGGGGACTCCAGGGACCAATCCTCCTCGCAGGCAAAAAATCGCAGGAAGGGGCGGCGCTGCTGGGTTACGTGGTCGCGGATGGTGCCGCGCAGCACGGGAAAGCGGGCTTCCAGCGCGTCCAGCACG
>DATJEH010000252.1:0-5564 GCA_035496875.1 Terriglobales bacterium
TCGGAGTGCCAGATGTACTGTTCGCTGCCGAAGGTTACCATTCTGACCGGCCCGTTGAACTTTGCCGCGGCTCCATCCTGCATCTGAAACATGGGCCTTACCGCGTGTGCGTTGGACTGATCGCGATTCACCAGCATCAGCGACCATTCTCCATCCGGACGCTGCGCTGCGTAGGCGGTGACCAGCACGTGGCCGGCGGCATCCTTGAGCTCGCATCCGGCAGCAAAAAGGCGGTGCATCCCCGCGCCGTGCTTGACCCATTCCAGATTGATCAGCCGGCCGGAAAAATACTGCGCGGTGTGGGCGCGAATCTTCAAGTCCTGGCCGGCGACAAAGTTCCCATACGTGGTCCAGCCATGGCAGCCTGGCCGCAGCGGCTCGGGCTGGATAGGAGAATGATAGTAAACCGCGCCCCCGGCGGTCAGAAACGCGCCCACGCTGTCCGCCAGCCACAGTGCCGAAAAAATCTCGGTGAACGGCTGCGTCAGCTGCCAGGAGACGTTGCTCTCTGTGTTCATCAGCGGCACGTCCTCCGGCAAACCGTCGTCCCTCCAGACCTGCAGGATGTGACTCGCCAGTTGCGGCTCACGATACAGGTCCGACCAGGTAATCTCGCAGGGCGAAAACGGGTAGTGCTCGAATGATACAAATGCCAGGTCGCCCATTCGCCCATGCGACTTGAGATAATCGAGAAAGCGCCCCAGCCACGAGGTTCGCCCCTGCGCATCCGGCCAGACTTTGATATCTTCGTTCACTCCCTGGAACACCGGACCGCCCAACTTCAGCCCGGGATCTACGCCGTGAATGGCCGTGGCCCACTGCAGGTAGAGCGCGCCATAGTCCTCGGGCAGCATGTACTGCCCGTCGGGCTCCTCGCCCATTTCGATATAGGAAATCGGGTAGCCGCGCTTCTTGAGATAAGCGATTTGCGCCGCTGAATCCTCCGGCGTGCCATAGAGCATGGCTACCGGGACCATGGCCGGCAGATGGTTGGTGATGCCGCTGGTGAAGAAAAGGTCAAAGCCGGTCTGGTCGCCGGCATGCATATCAAGATCGGAGGCCGAATGCCAGGGGTCAATGGATGAGCAGTAAGTCGCAGTCTGGCCCTGGTCCGGACGGTGCTCCACCAGGTCCACGAATTCGCCGGCATCACTGAGGTTGCCGGCGTACAACTCGGAAATAGCGTATCCCGCACAGGCGCGCGGGTCTGCCGGGCCGTGGGGGCCGCAGGCGCCGGATGACTCGGTCATCCAGATGCGAAGAAATCTGGCCGTCACCGGCGTTGGCGTAAGCTTCAGAGTAACCGTGCCGCCTTGCCCATTGCTGATGCTTCCCTGGGGAAAGGCCGCCCACTTCCCTTCCGTGGGCTTATCCAGGGCGTGTTCGCCGGCCCAGTACTGCACTTCGTAGCGGCGCGCGTAAGGGTGGGCCCAGTCAATGCGCAGCACGCTGATCTCCTCCGCCGCTCCCAGATCAATTACCACCCATTGCGGATGAAGGATGTCATCTTCCCCGCTAAATCTGCGCGTGAGATAGGGATTGCTTTTCCAGAACGTACCCGGATCACCGTCCGTCAGCCGCGAGTAGCCGTGTTCCGTCCCTCCGTTGCGGGTGTTGCCGCGGCGCGGCAGGGGATAACCATAAGAATGGCGCAGAAGTTCCGCAGGCTGCGAATTGCCGGTGAAATAGCCGCTCTTCCCTGCCGGGTCGCTCCAGGTTCCGTGGTGGTTCCAGTGCCAGGCCGCAATCTGCAACTCGGTGTTTTGCCGGTAAGTGATTGGTCCCCATCCCGCCGACAGGCACTCCTGGATAATGGGCTCGGTGTACACCTTGTCCACAATCCCGTAGGGCAGGATGTCCATGGAACTACCCAGCGCCTGGTCGGGATCAAAGGAATGTACGGCGTGGGCCGCATCCACGCGAATTGCCCACGCGCGGTTGCTTTCGGTTGCCGAGGTGGCGGGCGAAATGGCGGCCAGGAGAGGTCGTCGAGACAAGGCCAGGGCTGCCGCTCCTGTTGCCTTTAAAAAGTCACGCCGGGATGCGCGCATTCATCCGCCTTTGTCTAGGTCCGACCTCTCCTCACCGCTAGCCCAAGGGCCAAAAACCGGCGACCTTTCGGCCGGCTGTTGCTGGTAGCAACAAAAAAGCGGCAGGGCCGACCCCCTGCCGCTCTACTCAAAGCATCTCTGCTATTTCTTGTTGACCGCTTTCCTGAGTTCGGCTCCCGGGGTAAATTTAGCCACTTTGCGGGCGGCAATCTTGATTACCGCGCCGGTTTGCGGGTTGCGCCCATTGCGGGCTTTTCTCTGCGAGACGGAGAACGTGCCGAAACCTACCAGGGCTACGCGGTCTCCCTTCCGCAGAGCGCCGGTTACGCTATCCACCATTGTGTCAATGGCGGTGGCGGCCTGGGTCTTATTGATGCGCGAACCAGCCGCAATTCTATCGATCAAATCGGCTTTGTTCATCTTCGCTCCTGAGCAGGCCTGCCGTTCACGCACTACCACCGCGAGAAAACGGCTCAGAACCTGTGCGAGCTATTAAGCTCCGGGTGGCAAAGAATGTCAACTGTGAAAATCCGCGCCGGACGCGCCTTTTGCAACAGCTCTCCCGTGGAATGCGCCGCCCGCCTGCTTTTGCCTCAACCGCCCCGGCCTGAAGCGCAAGGGCCGCGACTACCGCCGTACTTTGCCGCCGGTTTTGGCTTCTTCCGGCACTTCCTTGACCAGGTCATTCACCACCCGGTCAATCTCCGGCTGCGGCACCGCATCGGCGGTGGAGATGCTACGGGACTGGTCCCTCTTTTCCCTGATCAGCAGAACCACCACGTGGGCGATAGCGGCGTTATCCGTGCCCATGCCCTCCGGCGTCTTGGCTTTGATGCCGACCGCCGAGGGCGCCACCTTCAGCAATTCCGCGACCTGCGCCTGAATTTTGGCCGCGTGCGGACCGATTTTGGGCTCGGCCAGGATCAGCGTGGAATCCACGTTGGCTACGGCATAGCCGGCGCGTGTTACCCGCTTCATTGCCTCCGCCAGGAAGGTGACCGAGTCCGCGCCCTTCCACTTGGGATCGGAGGGCGGGAAATAGGTGCCGATATCGCCGGCGGCAATGGCGCCGAGCAGCGCATCGGTCAGGGCATGCAGCAGTACATCGCCGTCGGAGTGCCCGGCCAGGCCCTTGCCGTGGGGCAGGTGCACCCCGCCGAGCTTGAGCGGAATGCCAGCCTGGAATTCGTGCGAGTCCCAGCCGTATCCGATTCTCACGCGCCCACCTTGGCTGCAGATTTACACGCTAAAGAAGCGGTTAGCATTTAGCACTTAGCATTTAGCCGGCAAACTTCCTCTTCGCGGCATGGCTAAGTGCTAATTGCCAAGTACTGACCGCTGATCTATCCCGCGGCGCGGCGGGCAGGGCGCGACATGTAGAACTCGGCCAATTCCAGGTCGGCGGGCGTGGTGATCTTGAGATTACGAGCCGAACCCATTACCACCGCCACGGCGTGGCCGGAGCGCTCGACCAGGGAAGCCTCATCAGTGCCCACGAATCCGTCGGCGCCTGCCTCGTCGAAGGCCTTTTTCAGCACACCAAAGCGGAATCCCTGGGGAGTCTGCGCCAGCACCACCCGCTCCCGCGGCACAGTGGCGGTGATGATCGCGTTTTCGGCGCTGCGCTCCACCTGCTTGACGGTGTCCACCGCGGGAACTCCGGCAATGGCCGCGCCGTGCTTTTCGGCACCCTGGATCACGTTCTCAATGATTTCCTCATCCACCAGCGGGCGCACCGCGTCGTGCACCAGAATGATATCGTCGGCGGCGGCGTGGACCTGGGACAGGGCGTTGGCCACCGACTGCTGCCGGTGCTCTCCGCCTTCTACCAGATGCACGTTCTTTCCCAGACGCTCCTCTTCCATACGGGGGCGAAAATTGTCCCCTTCCGCCTTGCGCAAGACGACGTAAATCTCCGCTATTCGCGGGCTGGCGGTAAACTTGCGCAGCGTGTGTACCAGGATGGGCACACCGTTCAGCTCGGCAAATTGTTTGGATGGGCCTTTCCCTACCGCCGAGCGCGGCGCCGTTTCCGCCGCCGCCATGCGCGTCCCCAGTCCCGCCGCCGGAATAATGGCGATTACCTTCATGAGGGCCATCAGTATACGGGCGGCGGGGACTTCACATCAAATCGGCCGGCGCCAGCCCCCGCTGCGGTAAGGTACTATCCGCCGACCTTCGCTTGCCGTACCGCATGAATAAAGTCGGTGTACACCGGCTCCAAACCGCAGGCGCGCATTTCTGCCGCGATCTGACCGCGGTGATAGGCGGAGTGCATCACCACATGCATCAGGATATCGCCCACCTCATTGCTGAAATGCTCGCCCTTGGAATTGGTGTAGGCTGCCGACTCTTGCAGGCTCTGCGGAGTGAGCTGGCTCAAATAGCCCTCCCACGCCTTGGCCACATCTTCCACCTCCCTGGAAATCTGCTCCACCGTAAGCTGGGGCCACACGGCCATCTTCTTGCTGCCGGACAGGATGCGGCTGCGCCATGTCCATTCTGTTCCCACTATGTGCGCCATCAGCCGCAGCGAGCGGGGCGATAATTGCTCGGCCGTTTGCAGGGCGCAGGCTACCTCGCCGTTGGCCCAATGGTCATAGGTGTATAGCTTGCGCAAATATGCCAGCAGTTCCATGCCCCCCTCTTCCTCATGAGCTGTCTCTCCACACGTGAAGCTTGTTCTACACTCGGAACACACCAGGGATTACATGGTCTTGCCGGAAACTCTGAAGCCCAAAAGCCTTGAAACCATTTCCAGCTCCTCAAGCTCTTAGATTCTCCGCCCTCAGCGTTGATTCTGAAACTGTAGTCACGTTTCTGTGCCAACCCCTTGCCCGGGCTTAGCGTCTGATGAGGAGAGGTCACTATGGCAAACAAGCGCAGTTCTAGCCGGCGGAGTTCGCGGTCGCACCGCTCCACCGCGAGATCCAGTCGCTCCTCTTCACGCGGACGGAAGTACGGACGCAAGGCGCAGAGCGAAGTCCGCACCGAGATGCACCACATGCGCTCGGGCAAGCATCCGGTGAAGAACCGCAAGCAGGCAATCGCCATCGGATTGAGTAAGGCGCGACGCAAAGGCGCCAAGGTTCCAGCCCGGTCCAAGCGGTCGAGATCGCGATAGGAGTAAAGGGCAACCAGAAGGTCCAGCATCCGTTCCCGCACCACCAGCACTCGCCGTTCCAGCGGTCCCAGCCATCGCACGACGGGCGGGATGAAGCATCAGGAAGCGGCTTAGCGGTCTGTGGCCCCGGTGGCGCATGCCGTCCTGCAGGTAAGACGCGACGATTAGTTTATTTTGCGGGCAATCAGCGGCCTTTGGCGGCGCTTACCCGCGTTCGAAGGCGTGCTTCTTCTCCAGTTCGTGGTGTTCCTGGCGCATTTCCGCTTCTATGCGCTGCGATTGCGCCAGCAGCGCCTCAGTGGGCCCGGCGTATTCGTCTCCGTTCTGAAAACGGATCAGGCCCTCTGCCGCCAGACGCCGCGCCGCCTCTAGCATGCGCTCCGGCGTAG
>DATJEH010000253.1:0-13533 GCA_035496875.1 Terriglobales bacterium
GCTAATCGCCGTGGCGGCGGCCGGTGGGGGGTACCTGCTGCTGCGCCGCCGCCGTGCCCGCCCTGCGTAAACCACTTTTTTTACCACAGAGGGCACAGAGGAATCTTTGGAAGGTCGAATTCAGGCTAGAGGGTTAATTACTCAGCTCGGGGCGTAACGTAATGTCCAGCGACCGTGGCCTTGCGCAGAAACCTGAAACGCACGCGAAGATTGGAATAGACACAGAATTTGCTAGTTGCTTTTTGGTCCTTGCTTCTGTGCTCTCTGTGTCCTCTGTGGTGAGAAAAGGGGTTCAGGCGGCGGCGTGCGCCTTGCGCTCGGTCCAATCGTGCACAAGGTGTCCGATGCCGAAGAATACGGCGGTAAACACCAGGTCTCCTGCCAGGTCATTGCGGAAGAAAGGCAGCCCGGCAACGTAGGCAGCCGTCAGTCCGCCGAGCGTCTTGGGGTACATAGCCCAGGCCGCCCACACCCCGAAGTTGCTGATAATAAAGAAGGAAACGGAAGCGCCCAGGGCGGCTCCCAGGACCCGCCAAGGTTTGCTGTTGGTCATCAGCACGCCACCAAAAAGCACGATGGCCAGGTACCACGCCCAGGAGATGAAGGTGTCCGCCGGCAGGGCGTAACCATACACCAGTTTGGTCAAAATTAAATCTGAGGCAGCCAAGAGGGCCACCGGAATCCAGACATACTTGCGCGGCATGCGCGCGCCAAAGTAGAGCAGTGCGGCCGCCACCGGCGTAAATGCCAGGGGATGAGGGAGGAAGCGAAAGCCGACGGCGAATAGCACAAACAGGATTGCCAGCATGGTCACCTCGCGAATCATAGATTTTGTTCTTTCCCGGCGCGGCAGTCAAGTCGGCGGACCAGCCGGTAGTGGGTCAGTTTGAACTGACCCACTACCGACCAGCCTCATTTGTCCCCTGATGAACTGTCGTGACGGGAGGGCTGTTGGCGCAGGCCCATGTATTCGCCCACCACCTGCAGCTTACCGTTGAGCAACACCCGCGAGCTTAGAGGCCGTTCTCGCCGTTCCGGATACATAAATCGCAGGTCAAAGAAGAGCACCATGTAGTCCGGGGGATTCTCCAGCTTCTCGGTCTCGGTGAGCGGGTAGTGGGCCCAGTCCAGGTACACCCGCCCGAGATAGCTTTTCTTGGCCGCCAGCGTGACCGGCGTCTCCTCTGGCTTGTAGTAGGTTCTGGCTTCGTTGTCCGGGTCAACATCGGGTGTCAGCGAGTCCACGTGCATGGTCTGGAAGAAATCCTTGGTCTCGACCACGCCCATCCATTTGAAGGGATTCACCCAATATGGGTAGGCGGAGAGGCGAACCGGCACCGCGCCGTCATACAGCCGCGCCTGCATGGCAGCCAACGCGTGGCGATGCTCAAAGTCACGCACTCCCCACACGGCCAGCATTCCCGCCAGAGCGAGAATGGCGCCCACCTGGCCGCGCGGGCCCCTGTTTTTGACGCCGATCTCTGCGTGAATCAGTCCGAACAGTGCGGGCAGCACCAGCCCTGCTATTAGGATGACCCACAGCACCGGCTCGATGATGAATACGATATCCCAGGAGTACCAGCGCGGATAAAAGGGAGAGAAGGGCCGGACGCCATAATTGTTGGTGAAATCGAGCAGAATATGGCTGAGGCCGCCGATACAGGCAAAGCCGAAGAGCAGCCCCCAGCGGGGCCGTTTGTCGGGTTTGCGCCGCAAATGCCAGAGACTGTAGACACCCCAGACCACGAGGATGGTCAGAGCTCCCATCATGGGTACACCGACCAGGGTATGGGTGATACCGCGATGGTGGGCAAAGCCGTACACCGGCCCGTGCAGGTATCCCAGGACGTCGAGGTCGGGAGCTTCCGCCGCCAGCACCAGCGTGACCGTAGCCAGCGCCGTCTTGCGGTTCAGGCCGGCGCGGCTGATGCAGGCGCCTGTCAGGAAATGGGTTAGCGGCTCCAAGGGTCAGCGGGAAGCTATTCAGGATACCGCATCGCCCACGCGCGGAGCAGTTGCCATCACGTGATTGCGGACTTTTTCCCGGGCCAGCGCCTGCGGCACCAGCAGGGTCAAGGCGTTAGGCACAATAGTCATTTCCACGGGCAGATGGCCCAGCACCTCTCCATCGGCTTCCACGTAGATTCGCGAGGCAGCGCCGTCGCCATTGCCTGCCGACAGGGGGCGGCAGATGAGGCGCGTGCTGTGCGCCAGTTCCACTCCCGGGACCCGCCAGCGGCCGCCCGCGAGCGAGCGCAAAATGTACATCAGATAGGGCAGGCGGCTTCCGGTATTAAACAGCACCAGCTGCACGTCATTGCGGCGCAGCGCCGCTCCTGGGGCCAGCCGGCGCAGTATCCCGCCAAATTGGGTAATGCGCACTGCCAGGGCCTGCGATACCGATTCGCGCCGGGCCTCGCCGGTGCGCAGATCGGTAAACTCCGCTTCGAAGCGCCCCAGATCATGGGTTAGCCACAAGCGCAATGCTTCGGCATAGTAAGCCCCCATGCCCATGCGCTGCTTCATGTGGGCGTGCAGGCGGTAAAAGAGGTCGGCGTCCACGCCCACGCCCACGGCAATCACGAAGTAGCGGCTGGCCGCCTGCCCCCGGCTGTCCTGGAAATTGATACGTCCCACGGCGATGCGCTGTGGGCTGGCGGTGAGCGCGGCCTTCGCCGCCCGCACTGGATCGCGGGGCAGGCCCAGATCGTGGGCTAAGGCGTTTGCCGTGCCCATTGGAATAACGCCCAGGGCTGCGTTGCTGAACACCAGGCCCTGCAGGATGTCGTGTACGGTGCCGTCCCCCCCGCAGGCAAAGACAGCGCCACAGCCATCGGCCACCAGTTGCCGCGCCTGCTCGCCTGCCTGCCTGGGGCCCTTGCTGGGCACGATGACGGCACGTACGCCTCCCTGCTGCAGGGCTGCCGCGGCCGCCTCCACCTGGACGCGGCGCCGCTCGTCCTGCCGCCCTGAAACCGGGTTGTAGATGAGGGCTGCTGTGCGGAACATTGGTCTGCCGCCGGACCGCCTCGCTTCCCTAGGTTAGCAGCTTCCGAGGCCGGCGGCGGGGGTGCTGGTGCGCTCTGGGGGTACTCGTCCCGCCGCCATGCGGTCTCTGAATATAATCGAAAGAATGGCCACAGCCGCCAAGGACATAAGCCGCCGGGTCGAGGAACTGCGCCAGCAGATCCGCTATCACGAGCACCGTTACTACGTGCTCGACGAGCCCGAACTCAGCGACACCGATTTTGACCGCCTCATGCAGGAACTGAAAGAGCTGGAGGCGGACCACCCCGACCTGATCACGCCTGACTCGCCCACCCAGCGGGTAGGGGGCAAGCCGCGCGAGGGCTTCGTCAAAGTGCCGCACTCTACGCCCATGCTCTCGCTGGACAACTCCTATAGCGAGCAGGAGCTGCGCGACTGGGAGCGGCGGGTACACGAACTCAGCGGCCGCAACACGGTGGAGTATGTTTGCGAGCTCAAGCTGGACGGGCTCTCCATGGCGCTGCGCTATGCTCCCGACCAGCAGGACAAAGGCGGTTCGCGCCTGGTGCAGGGGCTGACCCGCGGGGATGGCTCCATCGGCGAAGAAGTGACGGCCAACGTGAAGACCATCCGCTCGGTGCCGCTTGCCATTCCCGCAGCCACATTGAAGAAGGCGGCCCTGCCGGCGGAGTTTGAGGTGCGCGGCGAAGTCATCATGCCCACCAAATCTTTCGAACGCATGAACGAGGAACGCGAGCGCCAGGGATTGTCCAAGTTCGCCAATCCGCGTAACGCCGGCGCGGGCGCGGTGCGCGTGCTTGACCCCAACATCACCGCCCAACGACGCCTCGATTTTTACGCCTACTTCCTGCTGAAAGACGGCCGTACTTTTATGACCCGGCAGTCGGAAGCCCTGGAAGCGCTGCAGGCAGCGGGTTTCAAGGTAAACCCCAACTGGCGGCGGGCGCAGAACGGCGAAGAAGTATGGAAGTTCATCAACACCTGGGAACCCAAGCGCGACGCGCTTCCCTACGAGATTGACGGCGTGGTAGTGAAGGTGGACGAAACCCGCCTGCAGCGCGAGCTGGGCTACACCGGCAAGGCGCCGCGCTGGGCCATTGCCTACAAGTACGCCGCACGTTCGGGAATCACCAAAATCGAGGATATCCGGGTGCAGGTGGGCCGCACGGGCAAGCTCACGCCGGTGGCCTGGCTGCAGCCGGTGGCCATCGGCGGCACCACCGTCACCCGCGCCACCTTGCACAATGCCGATGAAATTGAGCGCTTAGGAGTGAAGATCGGCGACTGGGTGGAAGTGGAGCGCGGCGGCGATGTCATCCCCAAGGTCACGCGCGTGCTCGATGACAAGGAGCACCGGCGCGGCCACCAGCAGTTCCACATGCCCGAGCGGTGCCCGGAATGCGGCGGGCACGTGGTGCGTGTGGAAGGCGAGGCCGACCACCGCTGCGTCAACGCCAATTGCCCCGCCAAGCTGCGCGAAACCATCCTGCACTTCGCCTCGCGCGGGGTCATGAACATTGAGGGCATGGGCGACGCCCTGGTGAACCAGCTCACCGACCGCGGCCTGGTCAAGAGCGTGGCCGACATCTACAAACTCACCAAAGCCGATCTGCTGGGGCTGGAGCGCATGGGCGACAAGTCCGCGCAGAACGTGCTGAATGAGATCGAGGCTTCGCGCAAACTGCCCCTGGAGCGCGTGATTTACGGCTTGGGCATACGTTTTGTGGGCGAGCGCACGGCCGAGTTCCTGGCCCAGCACTTCGGCTCGCTCGACGCCTTGATGCAGGCCGGCGTCGAGGAATTGCAGGAGGTCAATGAAGTTGGCCCGCGCGTGGCTCAGAGCGTCTACGACTTCTTCCAGGAGCCCAAGAACCGCGAGCTGGTGAAGCGCCTGCGCGAGGCCGGCCTGACCTTCACCGGCAAAAAACGGGAGCGGGGCACGAAGCTGGCGGGCAAAACCTTCGTGCTCACCGGCACGCTGGCCAACCACAGCCGCGACGAAGCCAAGAAGATGATTGAAGATGCCGGCGGCAAGGTCACTTCGTCAGTAAGTAAGAAAACAGACTACGTGGTGGCCGGCGCCGACCCTGGCTCCAAGCTGGACAAGGCGCGCGAGCTGGGCGTGAACGTGATCGGCGAAGAAGAGTTGGTCCAGCTACTGAAATGAAAAACCTTCAACGCAGAGGTCGCGGAAGAATCTTCAACGCAGAGCTCGCAGAGAAAACCCGATTAGCTTCATCACTCTTTCGCTAACATTTCCCCAACGCTTCCGCGGGAACTTGGTCTTCTCCGCGTTCTCTGTGTTACGCTTTTGCGCCCTCTGCGTTGATGTCTGATTTATGCCACGTCGCGCTTCTTCTCAGGAGCGGGCGCGCACTGTGGGCAACTGGCCTGAATGTCCACTCGATTACGCCGCAGGTGCTCCTGGAACGCTGACCAGCGTGAGCTCAGGGGATCGTCGCCGTAGGCCGCGTTCTGGGCGCGGTCAACGGTGCCGCTGGGGTGCTCGGTCACTTTGCCCCCGCCGGGCATAGGCGAGCTGAACTTATCGTGGATGGGCTGGGGGTAGAGTTCGGCGGCGGTCAATTCGCGATCCCGCGCCGGGACTCCAGAGGCTTGCGCGCCCAAAGTTTCCGCCGGGGTTACATTGCGATCCGACCCATGGTGGTGCTGCACCGGGCTGTCGTGCCAGCCCTTGTCGTACTCGTCCTGGAAGCGCTTCCAGGCTTCGTCTGATGCGAGCGTCTTCTCGTCGTAAATAGGGAATTCCTTGATCTGCTGCTTGGTCACCCCCACGATGAAGTCGCCGGGACTTTTGGCGTAGGGAAAGACGCGATCCGCCGGGACCAGGAACTTGTGGCTCTTCAGCCAGCCGCCGCTATCCACTACAGCGTACTTAACCTCGCCGCTGCTGTGGTCGAGTATAACGTCATCCAGCTTGCCGATCTTTTCGTCTTCCAGACCGTATATGGTTGAGCCGCGTACATCCGCGGCGACGGGTAATTTAAAGTTGCGCAAGGTGCCGTAGTGCGCCATCTGTGCTCTCCTCCTAGGTTTGCTTTCATGGTTAGGATGCGGGATGGAGCGGCGGGGTGAACCCGAGGAACCATTCAGCACTCAAAGGCGAGTGTCGTCCCTCCGGGAGTGGTTGGTGCGTCCAGGGGCTGAATGCTAATTGCTGACTGCTAGTCAACCAGCTTCTCGCGCAGCCGCTGGTAGGTGGCCTCCAGCGCCTCGGGGAGGACGCGAGTCTCGGCCGTGGTGGTCATGAAGTTGGTGTCCGCCGACCAGCGGGGCAGCAGGTGTACATGGACGTGGTCAGCCACGCCGGCGCCCGCCGCCTGGCCGATATTCATTCCCAGGTTGATACCATCCGGGCGGTAAACCTGGCGGAGCACGTTTTCCATTTTTTGAGAAACATCCATAATTTGATGTGCTGCCTCTTGCGGCAGTTTCTGCAGTTCGTCCAGGTGCTGGTAAGGCACGATCATCACGTGGCCGGAAGTGTAAGGAAAGGCATTGAGGATCACGTAGCACAATGAGCCGCGGTAAACGATACCGGCCTCGGCATCCGCCAGCTTGGGAGCCTCGCAGAAAATGCAGCCTGCGGGTTTGCGTGCGCCGCTAACGTAGGCGTAGCGCCAGGGCGTCCAGAGGTAGTCCATGCCGCCGAGAGTAGCAGATGAGCTCAGGTTTTCCGAGTTTCCCGCAGCGCACGCGTGGAGGAGCCGCGGAACCGCATTTTTGGCGGAGAATCACGTGGGCAGAGCGACAAAGGCCGCTGCACCCGCGCCAGTGCAGTTTCCGCGAAACGAAATTTTTGCCTCTGGTTTGACACTTTTTGCGAGCGGTTGCTATAGTCGAAGGGTTCCGTAGAGACGCGGGTTCCCGTAAGACGATCCGCCCGCTGAAAGCAGTTTTCAGCGCTTTGTAGGACGGGTCAACCACACCGAGACACAAGCCAGCAGTTCAGCTGCCTAGCTCGTTCCACCCCGCGTCTTTCGGGTGCACCGGTATCCTTATGGCGCTCGAAGACACCGTCAGCAGCAACCTGGAATCCCGGTTTGCATCTCAGTCCTCGGAATCAGAATCTCGCATGACCTCGCAATCCGCCACTCCCACTCAGACCCAAAAAGAAAACATGACAACTGACGACTTCGCCACCGCACTGGAAACCTTCACCCCTGAACCCGAAACCGCCTCCGGCGACGACCATGTGCTTAAGGGCACTGTGCTCAAAGTGACTCCCACGCAAGTCGTGGTGGACATCGGCGCCAAGTCGGAAGGCATGGTGCCGATTGCCGAAGTACTGGACCACGAGGGCAAGCCCAAGGTGCAGGCCGGTGATGCCATTGACGTGATGGTGGAAAAGGGCGAGACCGAGGAAGGCTACATCAACCTCTCTCACCTAAAGGCGCAGCGGTTGCGCGCCTGGGACGAAATTGAAGCGGCCCACAATGAAAAACGGCCGATCCGCGGCGTAGTAGTGGACCGCATCAAGGGTGGTCTTACGGTGGATATCAACGGCGCCCACGCCTTCCTGCCGGGCTCGCAGGCGGACTTGCGGCCTGTCCGCAACCTGGAAGGCTTCAAGGGCCAGCCGATTGAAGTGCACGTCATCAAGCTCAATAAGAAGCGCGGCAACATCGTGGTTTCGCGCAAGCAGCTTCTGGAAGAGGAACAGTCTTCCAAGCGCGAGAAGGTCATGGAGCACCTGCACGAAGGCGCGGTGCTGACCGGCACGGTGAAGAACCTGACCGACTACGGCGCCTTCGTGGACCTGGGCGGCATTGACGGCCTGCTGCATATTACCGACATGTCCTGGGGACGGCTCACCCATCCCCGCGACCTGGTGAACGTTGGCGACGAGATCCAGGTGAAGGTGCTCAAGTTCGACAAGGACAAGCAACGCGTTTCCCTGGGCTTCAAGCAGCTCACTCCCGATCCCTGGCTGGATGCGGCCCACCGCTACCCGGTGAGCGCCCGAGTCAAAGGGCGGGTGATCAGCGTCACCGATTACGGCGCCTTTGTGGAACTGGAACAAGGCATCGAAGGCCTGGTGCACGTCAGCGAGATGACCTGGTCCAAGCGCATGAAGCATCCCTCCAAACTGGTCAACGTGGGCGACACCATCGAGACCGAGGTGCTGGCGGTGAATCCCACCGAGCGCCGCATTTCCCTGGGCATGAAACAGCTGGAGGCAAACCCCTGGGAGTCGCTGGTGGAGAAGTACCCGGTGAATTCCACGGTGGAAGGGCGGGTACGAAACTTGACCGATTTCGGCGCCTTCATTGAGATCGAGGACGGCATTGACGGCCTGGTGCACGTCAGTAACCTGAGCTGGACCAAGCGGGTGAAGCATCCTTCCGAAGTCCTGAAGAAGGGCGACCGGGTCAAGGCCATTGTGCTGGCCATCGAACCAGACAAGCGGCGCCTTTCCCTGGGTGTTAAACAGCTCCAGCCTGACGTTTGGGAGACCTTCTTCCAGACCCACCGTGTGGGAGATGTGCTCCACGGCAAAGTGCTGCGCGTGGCCAGCTTCGGCGCTTTTGTGGAGATCGCCGACGGAGTAGAAGGCCTGTGCCACAACTCGGAGGCGGTGGACGCTAACGGAACGCAGGTCCACCTGGAGCCGGGGCAGGAGTTCGACTTCAAAGTCATCAAGATGAATCCCGGCGAAAAGAAGGTAGGCTTGAGCATCCGTGCGGTGGGCGAGGAAGCTACGCGTGCCGACGTGGAGGCTTACAAGCACCCCGTTTCCAGCGCCACTTCCACCATCGAGGAACTGATGTCGTGGAAGCGCGCCGGCAACGACCAGGGGTGAGTACCTCGCTCAACCTGACAATAAGATGAGAAAAAGGCCGCCAACCGGCGGCCTCTTTTATGTTCAGGCGGGCCCTGTTCTTCCGCACAGGCGAAAGCACCCTGTGCCCCACCAGAATTATTTCACGTCAATTCTCAGGTTGATCACCGCATTAGGCCGGCTGTCGAAGGAACTGAGCGTTTTGGTGTCGCTCTTCTGGTTCTTGTATTGGGCATACACCTGGTAGTCAATGTTGGGCGAGAGGGCGGGAAAGCGATACAAGCCGTCCGTGCCCACAATATAGGTCTTCACGCCCATCGTGCGGGTATTGGTTAGATAGACCACGGAGTCACTGAGCGGGGAACCGTGCTCATTGCTCACGAACCCGGTCAGGGTACGGGTTTGGGGAGCCCGTTCCTTTACCTCACGAAACTGCGGCCCCGGCAACTGCGCCGCAGCCAGCGTGCCTGCCAGCATCAACCCCACCAAAACGGCCCAGGTCTTCCTCACAAAGACCTCCCTGTACTCGGTGTAACTGAGCTTCTACTCTGTTAGATGCAGCCCGACGTCTACCCGCATGTCGTCGCCTACCCGCACCGTGACCTGGGGCGGCGTCCAATGGTTACTTTGGTCACTTTTCTTGGCCTTTTTTGGCCGCTTTACGTCCGCCCAGACCACATAGTTGCCAGCGGGAACCAGTTGCTCAAACTCGCCCACGTGATTGGAATAGACCTGCCAGCGCGCTTTCTTTTTAGTGGCGGGGCGTATCTTGACCCGAACTCCATACACCGGCTGATCCTTTGCGTCCCACACGGTTCCAAAGATTAGGCCGTCATGGCTTTCCTGGGCTCTTTTGTCGCCTGGAAGAGCTGCGGCACCGGCCGCCCAGCTTAGCGCTATCACACTGAAGAATGACAGCACAAGAGCTGCGCTCACGCGGCGGTTTCGAACTGGTGGTGCTGGCTGCAATTTATAGCAGAGATGCGGCGGAGGCGCACCGCATGCGGCGGCGCACGCTAGGAGTAGTCGCCGTCCTCCTCTTCTTCTTTTGCTTCTTCTTCGTCCTCGTCATCGATCGGGTTCAACTCCAGTGGATTAGTCGTGACCACCTCGAAATCGCTGCCGCACTCCGGGCAGGAAACGATTTCGCCTTCGTCCACCTCGTCTTCCTCGATGTCGAGATTGGTTTCGCACTCCGGACAGAGAACCATAAATGCCTCCCACCTATAAACGACTCTCCCTGAGTAATCTTTTAGAATCTCTTCCGCCCAGCGTCAAGCTTGGCAGGAACAAGGTGCCCCTCCGTAACACCACCGGGCCAGAAACGGCAAATGTGCGCGTCCCATATTGGCCCCACAGCAGGCTTTGTGAGTCTCCTTAGGTGGCAAGTGATGATGCGGGGCTGGGGCCGGTTGCCAGAAATTTTGCCACCGCAGGTGCTGCCTTACTTTGATTCGCTGTGCGCCGTCTTGCCCGCCAGCAGGTCGAGAGCGTGGGGCAGAAGGTCAATCACCGCAGCCAGGGATTCGGTTGCTCCCTGGGGACTGCCGGGCAGGTTGAGCACCAGAGAGGTCCCGCGTGTTGCACAGAGGGCGCGGCTGAGCGCTGCCAGCGGCGTTTTCTTAACGCCTTCAGCGCGCATGCGTTCGCCGATGCCCTGCACCTCGCGGTCGCAGATCGAAAGCGTCGCTTCCGGCGTGACATCGCGGGTGGCCACGCCTGTGCCGCCGGTGGTCACGACCAGCCGAGCCTGCTCGCACAGCCCTACCAGCGCGTTCTCGATGTGATTGCGCTCGTCGGGTACGGCTTCGCGCCTTACCACCTGGTAGCCGGCTTTCTCCAGTGCTTCGGCTACGGCCGGTCCAGAGCCGTCCTGGCGTGAGCCCGCGACCACCGAATCGCTTACCGTCAGCACGGCTGCCGTGCGCGCTCCTGCGTCAGCTGTCCAGGACATTGTCCTCTGCGCCCTTGTTGGCTTCATCCAGCAGGCGCAGCCCTTCCATCAGCAGACCCTGGGTGGAAAGCGTGGTGGTTTTTTCGCTGCTACGGCCTTCGAAGTCAATCTGAAAATTTCCCCCCGACCAGGAGAGCACTTTGTATACCGCGGCATCGCCCATCAGGGTCCCGTAGGCAGCGTGCCTAACCTGTCCCTCCACGAAGAACATTTCGCAGCGCTCGTTTTCCAGGGTCAGGATGAGCGAGCAGCTCTTGCGTCCCATCTCCAGCGACTGCACCAGGTCAATCACGTTCATCTGGGCCAGGCTGCCGCGCAAGGTTTTGCCGCCAGGAGCTTCCTTGGCCATCTTTTCCAGGGCAATCTTGTCAATCACACGCTTGATGCGGGTGGTGGCCTCCTTAAGGAAAAAAGGCTTTTCCAGCATGTCATCCACCGGTTCCTGCATGCTGAGCTTGTCGGCGATGTCGGACTTGCTGGCCAGCAGAATAACGGAGGTGGAGGCCGTGGCCGGCCGGCTTTTGAGCTTTTCCACCAACTGCCGCCCGTCCATGCCCGGCATCTGGTAGTCGCTGATCAGCAGGTCAGGGGGGTCGTCCACCGCCTTCAGCAGGGCGTCGGCGCCATCCGTGGCCGTGCTGACCGTGGCCAGCGGGGAGAGCGCCTGGCGCAGCATGCCCAGCACCATGGGGTTGTCGTCCACCAGCAGCACTTTGACGTTAGCGGGCATCTCAGCCTGAACTCTTGCCGGCGCGCCGGTACTCGCCGCTCTTGCCGCCCGCCTTGCGTTGTAAGACCACTTCGCGGATCTCTATGCCCTTGTCCAGGGCCTTACACATGTCGTACACGGTCAACGCGGCAATGCTGGCGGCCACCAGCGCTTCCATCTCCACCCCGGTGGTGGCGGTGGTGGTTACTTGAGAGCTAATAGCGACGCCATTCTCGCATAGCTCCACCTGCACATCAATGTGGGAGAGCGGAAGGGGGTGGCACAGGGGAATGAGTTCGGCGGTGCGCTTGGCGGCCATAATGCCAGCCAGACGAGCCACTTCCAAGGGATTGCCCTTGGGATTGCGGGGCAGGGCCTCGAGCACCTGTGGCGAAAGGGCTACGAAGGCGCTGGCCTCGGCGGTGCGGGTTGTGGCCACCTTGGCGGAGACGTCCACCATGTGCGCCTTGCCTGCGGAGTCGTAATGGGAGAGCTTCTTGGCCATCTGCCGCCAAGCCCATGTTACAGCAGCAGCGGGGCTTATGGCGTGGACGCGGTGCCTCATGACTTGCCACGTTCCGGAGGTGAAGGGTTTCCAAATTGTAAAGAATGAGAAATCCTGTTATCGCGCGCTGTGCTCAACAAAGGCTGCCCCCGGCGGATCTATAATTGGCGGCCACTTCGATGAGGATCTGGCCTATGCGAGTTCATCGCTGTCTGTTTGCTCTCGCTCTCGCTGTCCCGGTCATCGGTGCTCCAGTCGGTTTGACCGCAGCCGATCCGTTATCCACGAAGATCATCATGCTAGGTACCGGCACGCCTCGGCCGAATCCGGATCGTTCAGGACCGGCAACGGCGATCGTTGTAGGCGACCGTGCCTACCTGATCGATTTCGGTCCGGGAGTTGTTCGACGCGCGGCAGCAGCAGCAGCAAAGGGATATTCTGCGGTTGAGCCGACAAAAATCAAAGTCGCGTTCCTCACCCACCTGCATTCCGATCACACTGCCGGTTATCCAGACTTGATGCTCACTCCTTGGATATTTGGCCGAAACGAATTGGACGTGTACGGCCCTGAAGGGACCGAGGAGATGACCGAACATCTTCGGGCGGCTTATCGCCGCGACATCGAGAACCGTACCCAGGGGATGGAGCACGCGCCACCGCTCGTCGTCCGCGCTCATGATGTAAGGCCAGGCATTGTGTACAAAGACGACCGCGTGACAGTGAAGGCGTTTCCCGTCGCGCATGGAGAGTGGCCGCAGGCATTCGGGTATCGTTTTGAAACGCCCGATCGCATCATCGTTATCTCCGGCGACACCAGTCCCAGCAAGGAACTGATCGCCAATTGCCAACCCTGTGATGTTCTTATTCACGAGGTGCAGTCGACGACATACAACGTGGAGACCATACCCGATTGGCCGGCTTACCGCGCCCGTTATCACACGACCACGGATCAACTCGCCGACATTGCCAACCGCACCAAGCCAGGTCTGCTGATCGTTTACCACAACGCCGCAAACGAACCGGGACTCCAGGAGATATTGCGACAGATCCAGCGGACCTATCACGGACGGGTCGTCATCGGCCATGATCTAGACGTGTTCTGATAGATGTCAGTGCGTTCCGCACCAATGAGCAGACGAACGCTCAGCGGCGATCATTGGTAGTGAAACCCCTTAGCATCCACTAGCGCTTCATATACGCATTGAAAAGGAGAGACCGATGATCCGACCGTTGAAGATTGGCTTGCTTGCGTGCTGCGGGATTCTCCTGGCGGCATCTCAGTCTCCACAGACCACGGACATGGCCGGCGCCCGGGCGAATGTTTCCAACGAAACGATAGAAGGGCTGGTTCGGGATGTTGCCTGCCCAATGCAGAATCTTGATAACCATCCGACGAGTATGGGCCGCAAGTGCGTACAGGATTGCGTGAAGGGCGGCTCGCCGCTGGTTATTCTGACCAAAGATGATCGGCTGTATTTCACCATCTCTGCCAAGATGCCCGATACGGATCAACGGCAGCTACTCATGCCGTTTGTGGGCAAGTACGTGCGGGC
>DATJEH010000254.1:0-14158 GCA_035496875.1 Terriglobales bacterium
GGCGGGACGCCCTCGCGACAGCCGGCGAGACCCTGCCACCATTAGAGATCGTGACACGACCATTCACCGGGCCGGGGATTTACGCGCGCGCGCGAAACGGCTAAGCTTTTCCCTTCGCCGGAAAGCCGGCGTCAGGAGAAACCATGGCTCAACCCGGCATGTTCTTCTCCGCGGAGCGGTGGTTGTTGAAAAAGCTGTATGCGGCTGCCGGCAGGCCGCCGGTGGCAATGGCGCTGCAGGGCGGGCCGGAGGTGGGGCCGGCCGAGTTGGCCCCAGTCGCCAAGCTGGTCATCCGCGACCGGACCACGCTGGTCCGCATTGCTCTTAATCCGGAACTCGCCTTTGGGGAAGCCTATGCTGCGGGCTCGGTGGAAGTGGAAGGCGATCTGCTCGCGCTGCTGGACGCGGTGTACCACTCGATGTTCAGCCAGGAGAAGCGCGCCTGGTATCCCCGTCTGGCCTCGCTGTGGCTGCGCCTGACCCAGGGCAACAGTCGCCGCGGCTCGCGGCACAACATCCATCATCATTACGACATCGGAAACCAATTTTACCAGCTGTGGCTGGACCGCAACCTGCTTTACACCTGCGCGTATTTTCCCGAACCGGCAGCCACGCTGGAAGAGGCGCAGGTGGCCAAGATGGACCACGTGTGCCGCAAGGTGCGGCTGCTGCCCGGGGAGCGGATAGTGGAAGCGGGCTGCGGCTGGGGCAGCCTGGCGCTGCACATGGCGCGGAAGTACGGCGTGAAGGTGAAGGCGTTCAATATCTCGCACGAGCAGATCGTGTATGCGCGCTGGCGGGCGCGGCAGCAAGGGCTCGATGGCAGAGTGGAGTTCATCGAAGACGACTACCGCAACATCCACGGGCGCTTTGATGCCTTCATTTCCGTGGGCATGCTGGAGCACGTGGGCCGGGAGCACTACCGGGAACTGAGCCGGGTGATCCATCGCAGCGTGGGCGACAGCGGGCGCGGGTTGCTGCACTTTATCGGGCGAAATCGGCCGCGGCCACTGAACGCCTGGGTGCGCAAGCACATCTTCCCCGGCGCCTACCCGCCCACCTTGCGCGAGATGATGGACATCTTGGAGCCCTGGGACCTCGCAGTGCTGGATGTGGAGAATCTGCGCCTGCACTACGCCCGCACGCTGGAGCACTGGCTAGGACGGTTCGAGGGTTCGAAGCAGCAGGTGGCCGCCATGTTCGATGAGCGGTTTGTGCGCATGTGGCGGCTGTATCTGGCGGGCTCGGCGGCGGCGTTCCATATCGGCACCATGCAATTGTTTCAGGTGGTATTCGCGGGATCAGAATGCAAGGCGATTCCGTGGACGCGAGCCCATCTCTATGAGCCGCGGCACGAGAGAGTGGCGCGACTGCAGGCGGCAGACTGAGGCGGAGTGGTAGTTGGCAGTCAGCAGCGGGCGCCAAATGGCTGGTTACGCCGCGTGAGCCTGGCGGCAAACGTGGTCGCAGCGGGTACAGAAGCCTACGCCGCACTCGTGGCAGACGACCTCATGGTCTTCACACAAGCCATTGCCACAACCGGGGCAGATGGAAACCGCGGGACGATGGCAATCCACAACGCGCTGGGTCACCAGGCTTCGGGCGACTATCTGCTCGCACCAGCGTTCAGCTTCAATGAGGGGAGCCATGATCGTGCTCCTTTCAGCTGTTATAAGGGTTGTGTTGCCCCGGCGCGCGGCGCCTGACGACCGTGCTCCGGACAAGAACTTGAGGAAAGGCGCAACCGGAATCGTGAGATGCCGCTGCCCGGAAAACGGATGTAGCCGAGGCAAAAATTAGTTATGCGAGAATATTGGCTCGACAGGGATTATGTTACGCCGGTAACCAAGGACGCGCACTAATGCAAAAGTGTGATGTGCTGATCGTGGGCGGAGGGCCGGCGGGCTCATCATGCGCCTGGGCGCTGCGTGGCTCGAGCCTGGATGTGCTCATTATTGATAAGCAGACCTTCCCCCGCGACAAGGTGTGCGGGGGCTGGATTACGCCGCAGATTGTCAGCGAATTGCAGCTTGACCCCGCCCACTACGCCCGGGGGCGCGCCTTTCAGCCTATCTGCGGGTTTCGCACCGGCCGCATGGGCGATCCGGAAGTTGAGACCAATTACGGCCGCCCGGTGAGCTACGGAATCCGGCGTTATGAGTTTGACGATTACCTGCTGAAGCGCTGCGGCGCGCGCGTGCTGCAGGGTGTGGCATTCGAAAACATGGAGCGCCAGGGTGGCCGCTGGGTGGTAAACGGAGACATGGAGACAAAGTTGGTGGTGGGCGCGGGTGGGCACTTCTGTCCGGTAGCGAAGCAGTTGGGCGCCAGCGTGGGAAGCGAGGAAATTGTGGTGGCGCAGGAGGCGGAGTTCGAGATGAATGCGCGCCAGCAGTCGGCCTGTTCCATCAAGCCGGAAATACCGGAACTTTACTTCTGTGCTGATATGCGCGGCTACGGCTGGTGCTTTCGCAAAGGAAATGTGCTCAACGTTGGGCTGGGGCGCTTGGACCGGCGCAGTCTCTCGGGGCACGTGGCTGAGTTTCTGGAATTTTTGAAGCGAACAGGCAAAGTGGCGTTCGAACTGCCGGCGTCCATTCTGGGTCACGCCTACCTGATCTTTTCCAAGACGACGCGCACCCTGGTGGACGACGGGGTGATGCTGATAGGCGATTCCGCGGGCCTGGCCTATTCGCAAAGTGGAGAAGGCATCCGCCCGGCGATTGAATCCGGGCTGCTGGCGGCCCAGGTGGTTGCGGGGGCGGCGGGGGATTTCCGGCGGGAAAAGCTTGAGCCTTACCCCGGGCTGCTGCGGGCGCGCTACGGGCACACTCGGGGCGACTGGGCAACGGCCCTGGGCCGGCGGCTCTCGCCGGCGCTGGTGGCAGGGATTGCGAGAAGGTTATTGCGCAGGGAATGGTTTGCGAAAAACGTGGTGATGGAGAAGTGGTTTTTGCATATGGCGGATGAGCCGGTGATGGTGGAGGAAGGAGTCGGGAGGTCGGAGCCAGGAGTTAGCGTTTCTCGCCCCTGATCTGTTGAGAGGGCAGACGAGCAATGCCCGTCTCTACGGGACTTGCGTCTTCCTTTATGCACCTTACCAGGACTTCTGTCCTGCGCTTTACTATTTCACCCCCTCCGGGGCTGACAGCTACTCATATCTCAGCGCCTCCGCGGGCGCGACGCGCGCCGCCGACCAGGAAGGATAGATGGTAGCGACGAAGGAAATGGCCAAGGCCACGGCAGCAACCAGCACGCCATCCAGGAGGGTGGGCGCGAAGGGAACATAGTCAATGGAATAAACTTCGGGCGCGAGCGAAATCAGGTGGTAGTGGCCGCCGGCCCAGGAGAGGGCATAGCCCACAACCAGGCCAATGACGGTGCCGAGCACGCCAATCAGCACTCCCTGGGTGATGAAGACGCGGCGAACCTGCCGCTTGCGCGCGCCCATGGAGATGAGCACGGCAATGTCGCGAGTTTTCTCCATCACCATCATGGTGAGCGAGATGAGTATGTTGAGGGCGGCCACGAAGACAATCAGGCCAATGGTGATGAAGGTGACCACCTGTTCCAGGCGGAGGGCGCGGAAAAGGGCGCGATTCTGCTCCATCCAGTTGGTGCTCATGAAGCTATGGCCGGCGGCTTTCTCCAAGTCCTGGCCGACCTGAGCGGCGCGGTAGATGTCGTCCACCTTAAATTCGAGCACCGCGACCTCATCGGCCAAACCAAATAGCTTTTGCGCGGCGGAGAGACTGGTGAGGGCCCAGGTGCTGTCGTAATCGTAAAAGCCGGACTGAAAGATTCCGACCACGCGGAAATTCTGGAATTTGGGAACCAGGCCAAAGGGCGTGAGCTCACCTTGCGGGCTGGTGACCAGAACGACGGAGCCCACCGTCGCGCCGACGGCATCTGCCATGTCCTTGCCCAGGATGATGGGGGGCAGAGACTGGACGCGCTGACGCGCCGCTTGCAGGGACGAAGGAGATGCGGACGCGGGTGGCGGTAAAGGCTGGGATTCGCTGAGTTCGGAAGCGGAGCCCTGTTTGATGCTTCCCAGCAGGTCGCTGACCTTGCGCTCCTCGGCGGGAACAATGCCCTTGAGGACTGCGCCCTGGGCGCGCGCGCCACGCGAGATGAGCAGTTGCTCGTAAATGGCGGGCGCGCCGGCGACCACGTGAGGCTGCTTGAGGAGCCGGGCGAGCAGCGGCCGCCAGTTGGTGATGCCCTGGCTCTGCACACGCATGAGATTCACGTGGGCGGTGGCCCCAAGCAGGCGCTGTTGCAAGTCTGTACGAAAGCCATTGGTGATGGAAAGGGCGATGATGAGCGAGGCCACGCCGGCGGCGACTCCGGCGATGGAGATGGCGGTGATGACGCCGATGACAGCCTGGCGTCGCTTGGCGCGCAGGTACCGCCGGGCGACGAAAAGTTCAAAGGACATGGAAAAGCAGCTATTGGCTGTTGGCAGTTAGCTCTTAGCTGAAAAGGCGATTATAGCGGCAATAAGCCGGGCCGAAGCGAATAGAGGATTACAAGTAACGTCTCACCACAATCTGCGGTGAGCGCCCCCGCCCGCCTGAAGGCCTGCGCCACCCATGTTCAGATGATGGCAGAAGGCAGGTAAAGATTGAGGCTTCAGCCCTGAGGTAGGTTGGCCGGCACCTACCCCAGCGGCTAAAGCCAGTTGTTCTTACAATGGTTTCAATGCAGCGCTAAAGCGCTGCTTCACCCAAAACCAAGGTGGGTGGCTGCTTACTTCCCGGTCGGGGAAGAGCCGGGGCGGGGGCGCAGGACAAACTTGGCGGCGCCCATGTTGTCAAACCGATCGTAGGCCCGGACCACGACGATGTGCTCCTGGGGGTCGCCCGCGGGCATGGGAATGCTGAAGTCGTAGGATTCCGTTTTGGAATCGGAAATCTGGCCCATCGGGTCCACGTACTGCCAGGCTTTGGCGTCAATGGAATACTCGGCGCGCTTAATGGGTGAAAAGCCGTCCACGGCACGGAAAGTGACGCGCAGCTGATCCCCTGCCAGGACGCCGCGCAGATTCTGGATGGCGGGCGGCGTGGTATCCACCTCGAAGCGTGCACTCTCTTCCGAAGAAGTCAGAGCCTCGTTGGGAGAATGCGAGGGCGCATCGGAGGCGACCACCTTCATGGTGTACCCGCCGTCGGGTAGCAAGCTGGAGTCAAAGGAGTAGTAGCGATCGTCGAGGTCCTTCTTCAGCAGCAGCCAGCGGGTGTCGCCATCGCCGCGATAAAAGAGGGAGTAGACGAGTTGATCGTCGTTGTCATCGTTGGCGCTCCAGTGCACGGCAATGGAACCGCCGTCATGGATGGAAGGCGGCAGAGGCGCGTTGGATTGCGGACCTCGTCCCCCGGAACCGGAATCAGGCGCTTTGGGTATGGGCTGGTAGCGCATGCCGACCTGGACGGTAACGTCGTCAATTTCAGGCGCGACGTTCTTGGGCAGGTAATTGACCACCACGCTATCCACCTGGGCGGAAGTGCGGCCATCGTGGAGCACGGCCTTCCACTGCACAAAGCGGGCGGAAGGAATGGAAACCGCGCCCTGGTTGAGCAGATCAACTTTTTGCCAGGTGCTCCAGTTGCGGTCGGGATTATCCACGTTGCCGCTGCGGGCGTAGAGGTCCACGGGGCCAGTGGAGCGCACCTCAGCCCGGCCCCAGCGGGAGAAGATGTGGGCGTCGAAAACGTCGCTTTCGTAGGTGCCTTCGGTTTGCGGCTGTGGTCCGAGCACGAACACCTTGCCGAAATTGCTGCTGCAGGCATAGAGGCCGCCCTGGGAAGCCTTGGCGAATGCGGTTACCTGGTTGGCAGGGGCCTTAAGCAGGTCGGTGAATTCATCCGTGCCGGTGATGGCATAGATATGGCCCTTGTTTCCGGTGCCGGCCAGCAGGCTGCCCTGGTTGTCGAACGCCAGGGCATAGACCAGATCGTCGCGGGAGCTCCACAGGGTGAGCGGCGAACCGTCGGGAGCAATGCGGTAGATTTCCGAGCCTCCGGCAGTGGCGAAGCTGGGAACTGAGAGCACGGGAGTGGGAGCGGAGGAAATCGCGCTCACGGTCAAGCCCATTTGGGGGCCGAAGGAAATGGGGGCGGCGGGCACCTGGATGGGAACCGCTCCGGCCGCTGGAGTGTGCTTTTCACCAACCGCCGCGGCATAGATATTGCCTTTGCTGTCAATGGCAAGCGCCGTGATTTCCTTCTTAGGGGCGCTATAGAGAACAAACGCCTGGCCTTCCGGCGAGATGCGGTAAACCAGGCCGCTGCCATCGGAGCCGGCGATGAGATTCCCTTTGGCATCAAGAGCCAAGACGCGAATGTGGGCTTCATCGCTCTTGAAGAACAGCGAATGTTCGCCGTTTTTCGCCACCTTGAAGATCTCGCCGCGGTCTCCGGTGGCCACGTAAAGATCCCCCTCCTTGTCCAGCGCCAAGGCCCAGATGTATTTGGTGCCGGGATTGAAGAGGACGGAAGAGGAGTAGTCGGTGTCCACGGTTACGGTGGTCTTGGACTGCGGAGACGCCGGGCTCTCCTGAGCCGCGCTGGAGGCGGCTTTCTTGCGCTCAATCTTGTAAACCTTGCCATCGGGCGAGGTGCCCACATAGACCGTGTTACGCGGACCGACAACCAGGGCCTGCACCTGCAGTTCCTGGGGCGCGAAGATCACGTCAGCATGGCCCAGCGGGGTGATGCGGTAAACGCGCGCGGGAGAGCCGGCGGCAACATAAACATTTCCTTCGCTGTCGGTGTCCATGGCCCAGGTGTAAGTGGAGGGAGTCAGATACAGGCTGCGAAAAGAAGGCGCCAGTTCGAGGGAACCGTCGCTGGCGATAGCCACGCCGTTGGCGGTGCCTTTTTCGAAGTCATCGAAACTGGACTGCTGCCAGGTGCGGGTGCCTTCGGCGAGGGCAAGAGTTGCGGACAGAAGAATGACGGCGAGCGCGAAGAATTTTGGCATCTTGCTGGGAACCTTTGGGAACATTGCGGGAAACCTCAGGGTATCACGGGGAGCAGGGGACGTGCCTGATGGTAGCTGGTAGTTAGTAGTTGGTTGGTGATGCGCAACAATGGAACGGCGAAACCAATCCGTCCTCTTTGGGCGGACTTTGGAGTCTCTCACAAGGATGTGTCGCTGAAGGGGCAATGAAAAGCAGGTTCCTTCGTCTCGCGCTCCTTAGCATCCGTTAAGTCGCGCCCGGCTCAGGATGACCTCAGGACCAACCGCCAGGTACTAGCTACCAGCTACCAACACTCACTTTACGGTCAACGCAATGATCTGGGCGCCGGAGACCTGGTAATCGAGCGGGGTGGAGGCTTCGTTCACCGAAGACTCACCCAGCACCACCATGTCCTGGGTGCCGCGCATGCCATCCATGACATTCATCACCGAGAGCGGGAGGGTGGGCATGACTTTGTCCTGCACCATGGCTTCCGGATCCGCCTCGAGCAGGGAAACATAGAGCCGGTCGTTGGAATGTTCTTTGTTGAGCAGGGCGACGATAGAGCCCAAATCGAGCTGCCGGCCCATAGGAAGTCCGCTGCTGCGGATGCGGTCGAGGGTATCGCCGTCGCTGACCAGGATGCGTAGAGTTCCCTTGGAAGAGGAGGTGGGGACGCGAATGGGAATCCTGCGGACAATGCGTTCGCCGCGGTACGGGCGCATTACCGCCTCGACCATGACTTCGTCACCCGGCCGAGCTTCGGTCACGTCGGTACGGGCGCTCTCCAAACGGGCGGAGCGGCGGTCATTGACCAGGTCGAAACTCAAGTCCACCCCGCGGATATTGGGGACCTCATAGGAGTTATCGAAAATCCGGCTGAAGTGGTCGCCGAGGGATAGGGCTACCTGCACGCCGGTGGGCTGGCCGCCATCGCCGGGAGCGAACATGTCGCGCAGGTCCACATCCGGGTAGCCGTTGACCTGGATGCGGCCATCCAGGCGGTAAGTGGTGTCCTCGCCGTATTCATTCACCCCCTGCAAGGCGCTGAAGACGGTGGCCATCATGGCCAGGGGAGTCAGTTTACTGTTGTCCAGCACCTGGTAGTGGAAGGTCTTCGGCCGGGTAACCCCGTGGATGCTGAGGGTCACGGGAATCATCTGGGGCTGCTTGTTGAAAACGCCCAGAATGCCATTGTGACGGTCCTGCACGAAGGCGCCCACCTGCTCGGTGGTATTCACAATTTTGAAAGCGTTGGCTGGAGAGGGCAGGGTGGCGAGCACTTCCGCCTTATCCATGGGCAGGTCCACGTTGCCGAACTGCATCAGAGGATGGCCGCAAGCGAGCAGATGACTGGCGTCCAGGTAAGTCACTGTGCAGGTAGCGGCAATGTTCATGTCGCCGCGAACTAGAACAGCGCTGATGGAAGAGCCGGGAACGAGCGGTTCAGGCTGCTTTTCGCCGGGAGTTACCGAGCCGGCACCCATGACCGGCACAATGCCAGCGGCCTGGAACTGAGGTCCGAAGCGCTGGAAGGCCTGGCTGTCAAAGCCGCTGAACACCAGCGGGGTGTCAATCGGGGTCAGATAATTTTTGTAGCCTGCGGGCGCAGCGGCGACGCCGGGCGAAGCGGTCTTAGTAGATACCTGCGCGGCCTTGGCAGAGGCGGGCTCGATTTCATTGGGCTTGCTGCGGTCCAGTTCGCTGATTTCCAGCATTTCCTGGATAGGAGTGACGCCGGCAATGGGCTCCTTGGAAAATTCGCCGATGCGGAAGGCGAGCGCGCCGACCAGCTTACCGTCAATGTAAACCGGGCTGCCGCTCATTCCGGCGACGACGCCGGTGTATTCCACTTTGGCGCCGTGGAGACGTACCAGGATGACATCGCCCTTGGGGCCGTTCACATCCCGGAGAACGCCCAGCACCTCGACTTCCATGGACTCAGGCGTCGTTCCCTGAAAGACAGTGTAGGCCACACCGCGCATGCCGGCGTGGATCTGGTCCAGGGGCAGAATTTTGGTTTTAAGGGTCAGGTCGCTGGCAAGACCGGTGACCGCTAACAGCAACAAACTGAGCACTACCAGGGGCGCAAAATTCGTTTTTTTCATCCAGCTACTCTGCCTGGATAGACGTCGGCACTGCAGTCTAAAGCCAGGTCTCTGATTATGAGGGAGGTAAAACCAGCGCGATATCTGTGCCAAATCGCGCCAGGGTGCATCTATACTAGCACAGAGAGAGTCTGGTCCCGAGGGATTCATGCTGAATCTGGAGTCGTCCTGTTCCCCAGGGCAAAGGATTGCCATGCGGGCGCTTAGCCTGATTGCGATTCTGTGCCTGTTGTTAAGTTTCCTGCTCGTACCCGCCGTGGCGCAGTCCCAGACCGACCAAAATTCCAGTCAACAACAGAAGCCGTCGGAGACCGCACCGCCGGAAGCTGGTGGTCCGCAAGGAGATATTGGGCCAATCGCGGTTCCCAAAAAGAAGGAGGAGCCGCCCCCACCACCTCCGCCCACAGCCCCCAAAAAGATTCCAGGCATGCCGGACTACTCCATTCAGGTGAATGTCCCGCTGGTTACTTTGGACGTAATGGCGCTTACCAAGGAGGGGCAGTTCATTCCCGGCCTGAAAGAGGGCAATTTTCAGGTCTATGAAAATGGGGTAGAGCAGAAGATTAGCAGTTTCAGCCAGTCGCAAGCGCCGATCACGGCGGTGCTGCTGGTGGAATTTGCCGCCACCAACTATTCCTTCATGTACGACGCTCTGAACGCCTCGTACTATTTTGCCAACTCATTGAAACCGCAGGATTGGGTGGCGGTGGTGTCCTATGACATGAAGCCCTACATCCTGGTGGATTTCACGCAGGATAAGCGGGCGATTTTTGGGGCGCTGAACCAGTTGCGCATCCCCGGCTTCAGCGAAACCAACCTGTTTGACGCCCTCTACGACACCCTGGATAGGCTGGAACGCCTTCCCGGCAGAAAGGCCATCGTGTTGGTCTCCACCGGCCGGGATACGTTCAGCAAGCTGACACTGGACCAGATGCTGCAGAAAATCAAGGCGACCAAGGACGTAACCATCTTCCCCATCAGCATCGGCTTCATGTGGCGGGAATACGTAGAGTCGCATTACGGCATGAATCCGGACGTATCGGCAGCGATGATGGATTACCTGCAGGCCGATAACCAGATGAGGACGTTTGCCAAGTTGACGGGCGGAAAAGCGTATTTTCCGCGGTTTGAGGGCGAATTTCCCGACGTTTACCGTGACATTGGCAACGACCTGCGCAACCAGTACACCATCGCATACCACCCTACGGATGCCAAGCTGGATGGAAGCTACCGCAAGCTGAAGGTGGACCTGGTGGGGGAGGACGGGAAGCCGCTGAAAATCCACAATCAAAAGGGCAAAGAGGTTAAGTACCAGCTGGTGTACCGCGATGGGTATACGGCGAAGCACCAGGTGGAGTAGCTTTTTCAGTTGCCAGTGTCAGTATCTCGAAGAAGGCAAAAGGCTCGGCCGGAAGGCTGGGCCTTTTGTGTTTCCGACCGAAAGGTCGTGGTTGCTCTGATCCCACCAGCGCGGGCCTGGGCTACCTGGCGAGGTCAGTCGCGCTACCCAAGACTGCGTCGCAACCATGCGAAAGGCCTGATTAGTGAATACGGAAAACGCTGTCTAAAAGAAAGAGAAAGCCGACGCCAACGAATACCAGGAGAGCCATTTTGACGCCGGGCTCCTGGTTGACTTCAGGAATGAGGTCGGAGGCGGCAACGTAAATGGTGACACCGGCGGAGAGGGGAAGTCCGGCGCTCACCGCGTGCTTGAACAAAACCATGGTGAGCACGCCGGCGAGGGTGGCCGCTCCCAGAAGCGCGGAGGCGCCCCAGGCGATACCGCGGCTGCGGCCGCTGGCCAGCATCACCGAGGCTACGGTGAAGCCTTCGGGAATTTTGTGCAGAAAAACGGCGATGAAGATGATCCACCCCAGCCAACTGGAAACCAGAAAGCCGGAGGTGATGGCAATGCCGTCGAAGAAGGTGTGGATGATCAGGCCAAGCAGGACGGAGATGCTTTTGCGTGCCTGTGCGAACTCAGCGGTGTGGGTTTCCTCGCCGAAGTGGAAGTGAGGCGTGACCGTGTGCTCAAAAAAATGAATGAGCAGGTAGCCGAGGAGGACGAGAAAGCCGGCACGGAAGCCGCGCAGCTTTACGCTCTCCGGCACCATTTCCACCAGCGAGGTTGCCAGCATGAAGCCGGCGCCCAGCGCTACAAAGTATTTGAGGTAACGGCGCTCCCATGGGCGGCGAACAACGACGGCGCCGCCCAGGAGGTTGGCGGCAGCGGCGGTCAGGCCAAGCAGGATGCTGAGCAGGATCGGTTGCATGGGGCGGTGGCAGAATATCAGAGTAGCAGTACCCAGTAGTCAGTACCTGGTACGCAGATGCTTTCGCATCAGCTGACTGGGTACTAGAAAACCGGGTACCAGGTACTGAAACTAGCCGGAATGACGAATGTGCATGACGTCGCCGTCCTGCACGATGTAGTCCTTGCCTTCCAGGCGCAGGGTGCCACGGGCGCGCGCGTTGGCCTCAGAACCGGCCGCCAGCAGCGTATCCCAATGGATGGTTTCCGCACGGATAAAGTGTTTTTCCAGGTCGGAGTGGATGGCGCCGGCTGCCTCCACGGCACGGGTGTTGCGGCCGATAGTCCAGGCGCGGCATTCGTCTTCCCCCACCGTGAAGAAGGAAATCAGACCCAGCAATTCATAAGTTTTGCGCACCAATCGGACCAGGCCGCTTTCCTTCAGACCATAGCTGGCGAGGAATTCGGCGGCGTCCTCATCGGCCATTTCGGCTAATTCGGCTTCCACTTTGCCGCAAATGGCGGAGGCGCCGGCGTTGGGACGGGCGGCTACTTCGGCCAGGCCGTAGGTGGCAATGGCGCCTTCCAGTTCGCGGCCCAACGCGGAAGACTCGCTGATGTTGAGCACGTAAAGGATGGGTTTCTCGCTTAGAAACATGAAGCCCCGGACACGTTTTTTGTCCTCCGGCGTCATGGGCATTTCGCGAAGCGGGCGCTCGCTCTCCAGATGAGCTTTGGCGCGCAGGAGCAAGTCGTGTTCGCGCTCCAGTTCGGGAGAGCGCATCTTCTTCAAATCCTTCTCCAGGCGCTCCATGCGCTTTTCGATTTGCCCCAGGTCGCTGAGGATGAGGTCGAAGTCCACATTCTTGATGTCGCGCAGCGGATTGATTTCGCCGACGTGTGGGATGGAGGGATCCTCGAAGGCACGCACCACGTGGGCAATAGCATCCACGCCGCGGATATTGGTGACAATGGATTCGCTCAGACCCTCCTTGGGGCCGGCCGCCGTTTTCGTGGAGGCCACCGGCATGGCAGCCACGTCCACATACTCCACGGAAGCGTGAATGAGCTTGCGTGGGTTGCACATGGCGGCCAGGCGGTCCAGGCGGTCGTCGGGCACTTTGGCCACGCCGACATGGGCCTCGCGCGGGTTGGCAGAAGCACGTTCGGACAGATGCGCCTTGGTCAGGATACGGAACAGCGATGATTTGCCTACCTGGGGCAGGCCGATGATTCCGGTTTTCATAAGAGAAGTAGTTGGTAGCTAGCGGTTGGTAGTTGGTACCGCTCTGGCAGCTACGATCCCATCATAAATGGAGGAGGGGACAGAAGCGGTAACAGTCGTTGGCAAGAGACCGGCGCTACGGCGCAGTCGAGGGCGCCCGCGCCACAAACTGTGTTCAGCGGCCGCTACGCATCGCGGTGGAGGCCGGCATGGTCAAGGTGGTGGCAGATCGGGGCTGGACAGCGACGCGGGCAGTCAGATAAATCAGCGCCAAGCCAAACAGCAGGACGGCGCCTTCCAGACGGGTGGACCACACGTGCAGGGCATTGAACTGTACGCGAACGGGATTGTCCGGCGCGACGGCATCAATCTGGCCTACGGAAAGCCGCAACGCGTCCATGCGGGGGATGAGGGAAAACTGCAGGATGGCGGTAAGCGCCAGCATGAAGTAGATGAAGATGTTGCGCGCGGCCAGGGGCTGCGCCGAAGCCGTGGTCAGACGGGAATAAGCCAACGAGCTCAGCAGATACACCAGTCCGGCGATCAACCCCATCCAGTGCAGCGTTTTCAGCGAGCGGGTGACGACCAGGCCGGCCAGATGAGGCGTGGGCAGAATGGCAAACAGGGCAGGCGCCACCACGAAGGCGAAGAAAATAATTCCGCCTACCCAGACCACCAGCGAGAGCAGCATGAAAAAGCGCAGGACCGACATGAGGCCATCCTTCAGGAAGCGGAAGCCATTTTAAACGACTCCTGACCCATAACGTCTTTGTACACCACGGCCAGTTCGCGCAGGGCCTGGCCACAATCGCCGCGAAAGCTGGAGCCATGCTGAACGGCCAGAGTGCGCGGCTGAAGGGTTGCCAGACCCTCGAGAATGCGCCGCGTATTGGGCGTATAAGGCACGTAGTTGGCAAGGGGGCCAGCTTGAATCTGGGTGAGGCTGGCACGCACCCGGCCAAGAATGTCGCTCTCGGTGAGCGGTTCCACTTCGCCATTGTGATGAAAAAGGTCGGAGCAGAGCAGGGTGCGCTCGGTTTCCTCGAAGAGCACGCCCGCGTCCCAGCCGTGCGGCAGGTGCGGGGTGCTGTAGTAGCGGAAGCGATACTTGCCGGTGGCGAGCACGTCGGCCGGTGTGAGCATGCGTGCCGGGCGGATGGAAAAATCATTGACGCTGACTAGCGCTCCCACCAGGTTGCAGGCGGGCTGGGCATGTGGCGCGATGGCCAGCCAATCGTTCAGCGCGCCGCACTCGTCGGATTCAAAGTGGCTGAAGCTGATCCAGCGCAGTCTGGCGGGATCCATAATGCTGGCCAGTTGCTCGCGGACCGCGGGAAACATGCTCCGCAGGCCGGCGTGGAAAAGGAGGGGTTCATCGTCCTTCACCAGGAAGTGGTTGAACTGCATATTAATCTCGGGAAAAAAGACGGAAATACGATACAGATCGGGGGCAATTTCAGAGACGGACATATAAGGCCTCCAAGGGCACGTATTTCCAAAGTTTCGCAGGTTTCAGGGTGGCGGGCAAATTGGCAGGGGGAGCAACTTTAGCGAACCACTTAAACAGGTATGGCCACGGTATCCACAATTTCCTTCAGCACCTGCTCGGC
>DATJEH010000255.1:0-28039 GCA_035496875.1 Terriglobales bacterium
GACAGAAGAGAGGCAAAGAGGATGAGAGCGGGAAACTTAACCATGGCAGAAGTCCTCATGCAGATCATCGCGTCGCTGTGGGCGCGGCTTGCCTGGAAATAAGGCGAATGACCACGACCGTTTTTTCATATCCGGACGACCGCCTCCTCGCCGGGAGGCTGACCCGCAGGGAAGCCGCGCCGTTAGCCAACTTTATCACTTCTCCGCCTGCGACGGATGCGACCTGGCTGGGATTGCGAATGGCCAGGTCGTAATGGCTGCCGGCGAGTCCGGCCAACTGGAGGGTGAGCGCACTGTGGTCCGCGTTCCAGAACTGCGAAATTACTTTAAGCCCGCGGGAGCGTGCGCCCAGCGGAGGCAGAGAGTTGGCCAGGTCCAGGCCGAAGTCGTCGCGCAGGTGAATGCGCACGGTGTTCTCGCCGGCGAACACCGCGAAACGCACGTGCACGTGCTGGTCTTCCGCGGTGGGTTCGGCGCGGAATGGCGCGGGGCGGCGGTTGACATCCACTCCCATCACTTGGGCGCGCAGGCTCACGGCAGGCGAAAATTCCAGCGTACATTGGCCGTCGCCCCTACGGCGCACCTGCAAGGTTATTTCGTCATCCGTGCGGCTGTAATTAAAATCGAGGGCCGACGGCTCCAGGCGGACGTTCTCAACTTGAAACGAACTCCACTCCGGCGGCGCATGGGGGGCAAATATCACAGTGTGGCGGGGAACGTCGACCTGCAATCCCATCATGCCCAGCAGCAGCGGACTGATTACCATGGCTGCCGACCAGATCTGGTGCGGGGAAGCAGTGGAGAGGCCTTGATAGTAGTCGCCCGACAGCACTTCGGTTACGTGGCCCAGAGAGCCATCGAGCGCCAGCAGGGCATTGGCGCGCAGGTTGGCGTAGGCGGGCAGAGCGCGATGGTAGCGGTACTCCCCCACGCTGGCCCAACCCGTAAACAGCGGCCACACGCTGCCGTAGTGGTAACCGCCGGGATCGTAGCGCGCATCCTGGTCGGAGATGATGCGCGCGCCCCAGTCGGCTTCGAAGTCGGGAGCGGCAAGGCGGCTGATCATCTGTTCCGACTTGTCCACATCCAGCACTTGGAACCACATGGGCACGGTGGCCAGGATGCTGGCGGCATCAATCTGCCGGTCCTGCGGGTCCAGGCCGAAAGCGAAAATCTGGTTTCGCGGATCCCAGAATGACTGGTTGAGCAAGAGCACCTGGCGTTGCGCCGTCTGTTCCATTTCTACAACGATTTGAGTGTGCCCGGTGAGGCGAGCCAGATCGGCAAGCGCCCGCAGCGCCTCGACACCCAGGCCGCTCTGGTAGAGTTCGGTCTTGATCACCTGCGGCGCGGCCATGCCAGGAGCGGCGGCGGGCTGGGCTTCTTCCGGCGGGCGCAGCGGGCCGCCTTCCACCCAGCCATGACCGACGCCAAGATTTTGCGCGAATCCGTGAGCGTCCCAGGTGGAATGCAGGAACTGGTAGGCCTTCCACAGGTTGTTCCACTTCTCCCTGGCGAAGCCGAGATCGCCGCTTTCTCGCACATAATCCCGCACCGCGATAATGAACAGGGGGGTGGCATCAGCGGATGCCCAGGGGTAGGGGAACTTCCGGAACCAATCCACGAAAGTGGCGGTCTGGGAAATCTCATGCGGAATTTTGCCGTCGGCACGCTGGTAGCGGGAAATGAAGTCCAGCGCCTGGCGGGCGTGGGCAAAATCGCCTTCCGCGTCGAGAGCGAACGAACTCCACTCGGAATCGCGGCCGAAGTACCACGCGAAGCCGGGGCGCTGGCTGTCACCCGAAGTGCGGTAGCCGGCTACCAGCCCCGTGCCCAGGTAAGGATTGGTCACCACACCCTGCAGCAGGCTGACGCGGGCCCAGTCATAGGCTTGCTGCAGTTGCGAATCGGGGAGTTCCAGGCTGACCGTCTGGGCGAGTTGGCGACGGTAGTATTCGGCGGAGTCGCGCAGCAGGGCGGAGTAGTCCGCTACCAAATGCCGATACGTGGCCTGGGCGGCAGCGGGTCCGGTTACCGAACCGGCAATCACGATCACCCGCCTTGTGTTTCCTTTGCCGGAAGCGGCCAGGGTGAACGAGTTCTCACGGGAAGCGGAGTAGTTGGTGGCGTACTCCTGGCGGAAACTGACCGCGTCCGGCGAGCCCACCAGCGCTGAAAATTTTTTCGATTCTTCTCCCAGAGAAAAGGCGTGCAGGGCCGGATCCCAGCTCATGTAGGTGGCGCCAAGAGCCGCCGGCCACTCCAGGGTGAAATCGCGCACGAACGAGGCCTCGACCTGAATCGGCTCCGCTGTGCTGATATCGAGAATGATGACCGCTCCCTGTTCTGCTACGGGAACAAACAGCGTTTCCTTCACCTGAAATGTGTCAGAAGCGTAGCGAATGGTGGCGGACTCCGGGCGTACAATCACGCTGCGTGCCAGCGACTCGGCGGGAATGATTTCGCCGCCAACTTGGAATTCGAGGTGAAATTCGCGGAACAACTTAAGAGGATAGACCCAGGCCTCGAGGTGTCCGCCCTCGTTGCCGAAAACGGCGGCGCGCTGGCCCACCACGGGCAAGAACTCCCGAGGACGCACCGGGCGGGAGAGTTCAAGCGATTCGGCAACCGTTGGAGTGGCAGCGAAACCAAGTGAAACCAGGGAAACCAGAAGAATTCCCAGAAACCCCAGTTTGAACCGGGAATTCGCCAACGGCTTTTGCAGCAGGAAAAGGGCCGGGTAAGGTTGCAAGGCGTGGGACATTTATGTAGAAATAAACGGCGAATTCTAACACGGGCCAATCCCCGTCAGGTACCTGCCTTTGCCTTTCTCGCGGCGTGCATTTCTCCGATCGTTGAGCCGATCAGCGCTGGTGTTGCCACTGGAAGGCCTGCTGGCCTCGGCGCGCCGGTTGAACGCAATGCGGCCACCGCAAACCCTAAGTGCCACCGGGGCGGTGTCGCCTCCCAACACAGCCGCAAAATATCCTGCTCCGCCTAAATTCGCCGACCTCGGTATCAGCTTTGTTGACGTCGCCAAGCAGGCCGGTCTGAACGCCAGGACGATTTTCGGCGGCGAGCACAAAAACAAATACCTGCTGGAGACGACCGGCTGCGGTGTCGCCTTCTACGACTACGACAATGACGGCTGGCTCGACATTTTCCTGGTCAACGGCTGGCGCCTGGAGGGATTTCCCGCGGGCAGCGAACCGCATTGCCATCTTTTCAAGAACAACCGCGACGGCACTTTTACCGATGTAACGGCTAAAGCAGGCCTGGCGCACACCGGGTGGGGGCAGGGCGTGTGCATCGGCGACTATGACAACGATGGCTACGAGGACCTGTTCATCAGCTACTTCGGCAGGAACGCGCTCTACCACAACAACGGAGATGGCACCTTTACCGACGTCAGCGACAAAGCCGGAGTGAGCGGCAACGGCAAGCGCTGGAGCACCGGCTGTGCCTTCCTTGACTACGACCGCGACGGCCACCTCGACCTGTTCGTGGCCAATTACATTGATCTGGATTTGAAGACCGCGCCCGTTCCAGAATCCGGTCCCTGCCTGTACAAAGGCATTATGGTGGCGTGCGGCCCGCCCGGATTGAACGGCAGCAAGAACATTCTGTATCACAACAACGGAAATGGTACGTTCACGGATGTTTCGGAAGTCTCCGGAATCCTGCAGGCCAACGGCACCTATGGTTTGGGAGTGCTGACCGCCGACTTCGACAACGACGGCTGGCCCGATATCTACGTGGCCGATGACTCCAGCCCCAGTTTGCTTTATCAGAACAAAAAGAACGGCAAATTTGAGGACATCGGGATCCTGGCGGGCTGCGCCTTCAGCCCCGACGGAAAACCGCAAGCTGGAATGGGCGTTTCCGCCGGCGATTACGACCTGGACGGCAACCTGGACATCGTAAAAACCAACTTCGCCGGAGACACGCACTCGCTCTACCATAACCTGGGCAACGCTAACTTCGAGGACACCACCTACTCCGCCGGTCTGGGCCTGAACACGCGCTTTCTGGGCTGGGGCTGCGGCTGGTTCGACATGGATAACGACGGCTGGCCCGACATCCTCGTCTGCAACGGCCACGTATATCCGGAAGTGGAACGGCTCACCACCGAAGAAGGCTACGCCCAGCGCAAGCTGGTGTACCGCAACCTGCGCGATGGGAAGTTTGAAGATGTTTCCCTGGTCGCGGGGCCTGGCATCACCCAGCCGGCGCCGGCGCGGGGCTGCGCCTTCGGCGATTTCGACAACGATGGCGATGTGGACATGGTGGTGAACACCGTGAATTCATTTCCCCAGCTTTTGCGCTGCGATTCGCCGGGCAAGTCGCACTGGATCAAGGTGCGCACCATTGGGGTGAGGTCGAATCGCAGCGGTATCGGGGCGCGCCTGCGCTGCGTGACCCAGCCGCCCGACGAAACCGCGCCTCATCAGCAGATTGACGAGGTGCGCAGCGGCGGCGGCTACCTCTCGCAGAGCGACCTGCGGGTGCACTTCGGGCTGGGCAAGGCCGAAAAGGTAGACGTGCTGGAGATTCGCTGGCCCAGCGGGCAGGTGGATTCGCTGAAGAATGTGCCCGCCGACCAGGTGGTGTATGTCCAGGAAGGCAAGGGGATTGTGCGCACAATGAAGTTTAAGTCGGGGAAAAAATAGGAAGCCCGCCGGCGCGGATTCCGATTTCGTTGAGACCTCAATAACTTTTAGTCGGCTTCCACGTCCAAGCGGAAATCTAACTCGGGGGTAGACGACATGCGCAGGAGCTGGTGGCTCGGTCTAGCACTTCTGGTGCCGGCATTGCTGGCGGCGGGCCCACAAAATCAAGCGATCACTGAGGCGGACGGCCCGCAATACACGGGGGGCGGGCAAATGTTATTTCCCGCCAAGTATCGCGAGTGGGTTTACCTTTCCTCCGGTTTGGGCATGAGCTACACGGCGGGTGCTCAGAACATGTTGATGTTCGACAATGTGTTTGTTAATCCGGAGGCTTATCGGAAGTTTCTTGAAACCGGCACCTGGCCGGACAAGACGATGCTGGTCCTGGAAGTGCGCGGCGCGGGAAGCAATGCTTCCATTAACAAGGCTGGCCATTTTCAGACCGGCGACCGCATGGGAGTGGAAGTGCACGTGAAGGACGAGGCGCGCTTTGCCGGCAAATGGGCTTTCTTCGGGTTCGAGGACGGGGCTTCGCCGGCCAAACAAGTCCCTGTCCAGGCCTCTTGCTACTCCTGCCATTTGGACCACGGCGCGGTGGACACCACGTTCGTGCAGTTTTATCCAACGCTCATCGGCATTGCCAGGGAGAAGAAGACTCTCAGCGCGGGCTATTTGAAGGAGAGCGCGGCGAAGTAGTTGCCGCGCTCAGTTTAACCCCGCTGCCTTCGCGCAGGGTGTGAATCGAGTCCACCACCAGGCCGGGGAAGCGCTCCACCAGGCCACTGGGCCAGCGAATCTGCAGATCATCGATCTTACCCGCCGCACCCAGGCCGAAGTGCACGCGCATGTCGCTGCTGGAATCGTAGCTGGAGCCGCTGCGTACTTCGTCCACCAAGGTTCGCTTGCCCGCTTTCAGCGTAATACGAGCCCCGATGCCGTCGCGATTCGAAGCCGTGCCCACCGTTCTGATTTCAACCCAGTGATTGGCATTGTGAACCTGGTTCACCAGCAGGCTGGGGCGGGCATTCATGTTGCTGATAACCGCCGCCAGCTCGCCGTTGTTCCATAAATCGCCAATCGCCAGGCCACGGCCGGACCAGCGCGCCGTTATGCCCGGCCCGGAGCTGGCCGAAATGTCCGTAAAGGTACCGTTGCCGTTGTTGTGGTACAGAATGCGCGGCTCCTCGTAGTTGCTGCCCAGCTTGTACTTGTCCACCTCGGGATAAACGTGGCCGTTCACCAGCAGCAGATCGGGCCAGGTGTCATTATCGAAATCGAAAAACATGGTTCCCCAGCCCAGGTATTGGGTGTGCAGGCCGAGGCCGGCAGGGAAGGTCGCGTCGGAAAAGGTGCCGTCGCCATTGTTGTGGTAGAGGGTGGAGGTGTCGTCGGAAAAATTGGTTTTGAAGATGTCGAGATTGCCGTCGCCATCGTAATCGGCCACCGTGGACCCCATGCCCGCCTGGGCGCGCCCATCCTCATTGAAGGCGGCGCCGGCCACCACGGCCACATCCGAAAAGGTGCCGTCATGATTATTGCGGTAGAGAATGCTGGGCGTGCTGTCGCAGGCCACGTAGATATCGGGCCAGCCGTCATTGTCGTAGTCCAGAGTGGAAACGCTGAGCGAGTAGTAGCCGGCGGACCGGTCAATGTGCGACTTGGCGCTGACGTCTTCGAAAGTGCCATCGCCGCTATTATGGTAGAGAATATTTTTCGCCCCCTTCAGGCCACGGGGGCCGCACATCACGGGCACACCCTTCCACAGGCAGGTAGGCCGGTCGCCGGGCTTAGGCGCGTTGGCCAGGTCGAAATCCACATAGTTGGCGACCATCAGGTCGAGCTTGCCGTCTCGGTCGTAATCCACGAATGCGCAACCCGAGCCCCAGGCTTTGCCCGTGCCGGCCACGCCGGCTTTTTCCGCCAGTTCGCTAAAGGTGCCGTGATTGTTGTGATAGAGGCGGTTTTTGCCGTAATAGGTGACATACAAATCTTCCCAGCCATCATTATCGTAATCCCCCACGCACACGCCCTGCCCCCAGCCGGAAGCTCCAGCCAGCCCCGCCTTCACCGTCACGTCGGTGAAAGTTCCGTCGTGATTGTTGCGGTAAAGATGGTTGGTTGGTCCTTTTCCCGCGGGAAAGCCGGCGAGGGTGGTGCCGTTGACGATGAAGATGTCGGGCCAGCCATCGTTGTCGTAGTCGAAGATGGCGATGCCGGTGCCGGTGGTCTCGATGATGTACTGCTTGGTCTCCAGGCCGCCGAAGACGTCCTGCATGGTCAACCCCGCCTTTTCGGCGATGTCGGTAAACCAGGCGATGCGCGGGGGCTGGGGTGCGCCCTGTGGTTTGGCGCTTTCGGCCCGAGCGCCAGGCAGGTAGAACACGGCCCCGCTTGCCAGCAGGAGTAAAAGGCAGCGGAGGCGGAAGTACAGGGCCGGCGACATCGTTCCGCCTACTATGGAGGCGGATTGTGCGGCGGGTCAAGTTGGCGCACGCCGCGGCACCGGGCAGGGCGGGCACTCCACTGACCGGGTGCTTACCGCAGTGCGCTGTTTCTGATATCGTTTTCTCTACCAAACCTGCCCGGAGTTCCAGGCGTGCTTCCTGCCGTCACCTCAATCCGCTTGCGCCGCAAACTTCTGCTTGTGTTAAGCGCGATGTGGCTGATTGCGGCAGGGGCTTGGGGACAGAATGCCACGCCGTCGCAGAAGGCGCTCGCGGCGTACAAGCGCGGCATAATCAGTTCGCAGAAGGGCGACCTGGCGGGGGCCCGCCGCGCCTTTGAACAGGCTATCCACCTCAGCCCGCGCACGGCGGAGTTGCACACGGCGCTGGGCCAAGTGCTGCTGCAGCAGGGGGAAGTAGACCGGGCGGTGGCGGAATTTCGCAAGGCTATTGGCCTGAAGCCTGCTCTGGCGCAAGCGCACACTGATCTGGGAAGCGCTCTGCTGGCGCGCGGCGAGGTGCAAGCCGGCATGGCCGAGTTGCGCCGGGGCGTGCAACTGGCGCCCGCAGACGCGGAGGCGCGGCGGCAACTGGCGCTGGCATTGAGCGCGCAGGGCGACACCGGGATGGCACTGGACGAAATGAGCCAGGCCTCGCGCTTGGCCCCGCAGCGCGCCGACCTGCACGACTCAGCCGGAGTGCTGCTGGCGCAGGAGTCGAAATACGACCAGGCCATCGTCGAGTTCCGGGAAGCGCTGCGTCTGCAGCCCGGCTACGAGCCGGCGCACTTTCATCTTGGGGCGGCGCTGTGGAAACTGGAGGAGTGGGATAAGGCCGCCGCAAGTTTGCAGGAAGCGGTGCGCCTCAATCCCCAGGACGCGCCCGCCTATTTTTATCTGGCGCAGGTGCTGGGGGCCAAAGGCGATACGGCCGGGGCGATGCAGGCTTTGCGGGAGTGCGCGCGGCTGAAGCCGGATTGGGCGCCGGCCGAGACCCAACTCGGCCTGCTGGCGCAGAAGGCGGGCGAGCCTGACCAGGCCCTGGCAGCGTTCCGGCGGGCGGCGAAGCTGGACCCGAAAGACGCGGATTCCCACAACAATCTTGGCATAGCCCTGCTGCAACGCGGCGATGCCGATTCAGCTATGGCGGAATTTCGCACCGCCATGAGGCTGCGCCCCCAGGACAGCGGTTACAGCAAGAACCTGGGAGCCGCTTTTCTGCAGAAGGCGGATTTTGCCGCCGCCGCCTCCCAGTTTGAAGCGGCCCTGCGTCTGGCTCCCGATGATGCCCAGCTGCACTATGACCTGGGGCTGGCTTACAAGCTGAGCGACCGCCTGCCGCAGGCGATCGCGGAATGGAAAACGGCGCTGCAGCTCGATCCCAACCTGCCCGACACCTACTACACCCTGGGAGTGACCTACTGGCAGGAAGGGAAGTTTACGGAAGCGGAACGGCAGCTGCGGGGCGCGGTGCGCGCCAAGCCCGACTACGCGGAGGCGTACTACACCCTGGGCGCGGTGTTGCGGCAGGAGAAAAAGCTCCCGGAGGCGGCGGACGCGCTGCGCCAGGCCATCCGCCTGCAGCCCGACTTCCTGGGAGCGCACAGCGTGCTGGCTTCCGTGCTGCGCGAAGCCGGCGACAGCGCCGGCGCCGCCGCTGAAGCCCGGGCCACGGCAGAAATCATGAAACAGCAAACCAGCCTGCAGGGCGCGGTGTTTGCCACCAATTCCGGCGCCCGTCTGCTCAACGCCGGCGATCTGGATGGCGCCATTGGACAGTTCGAGCACGCCATTCAGCTCTCCTCGAACTACGCGCCGGCGCATTTCCAGCTGGCGCAGGCGCTCGCCCGCAAAGGCCAACCGGCGCAGGCCCGGCAGGAATTCCAAAAAGCGAAGCTGCTCGATCCGCAGCTGCAAGTTCCTAAAATGTAAGGATTCTGGCCGCGCAGGCCATCGATTATTTTGCTGCCCAGCATCGAATTTTCCGTCTGCGGGTATTGACAGCCTGTTAGCTTCTGATAGCCTGATTCGCGCACACCGAAGTGTGACGTGTGTCACGTGTCGGTGTGAGCCAGGCGCTCTCGCGCTCGCTCCCCAACCGCAGAGACGAGAGCAGTTCGTCGTGCAGCCGCGGATTAGGGCGGCCGCTGTTACGAGATTCGGCCCCGGCGGTCAGGTTGTTGCGGACCCTGTAATCCGGTCCTCTTCGGTCCTGAAAGTCGAAAAACATTTCCCGGGCGCAGTCCAGTCCGGGGCGACGCCATCGCAGTAGCCACACTTTGGGGAGGCCCGCAATGAGGCGCTGTGCCCTGCTGTTTGCTGCATTGTTCTGTCTTGTTTCCTTTCTACCCAAAACAGCATTGAGTCAGGCGGTCTACGGCAATATTTTCGGAACCGTCACCGACCCCAGTGGGGCGGCTGTGCCCAATGCCAAGGTGACGATCACCGACATCGCCAAGGGTACGTCCACCACCACCACCACCAACGCCACCGGCAACTACACGGTGACCCACTTGATTCCCGACAGCTACTCGGTGAAGGTGGAGGCGCAGGGATTTAAGACGGCGACGCAGCAGCCGGTCGTGGTGAACGCTGACCAGGGCGCGAAGGTGGATATGCCGCTGCAACTCGGTCAGGTGAGCGAGGCGGTGGAGGTGACGGGCGAGGCGCCGCAATTGAAGACCGATCGCGCCGACGTGGCCACCACGTTCAATTCGCGATACGTGGAACAATTGCCGATTTTGAATCGCAACTTCCAGTCGCTGCTGCTGATCTCCCCCGGCACCCAGCTGCTGACCGGCTGGAACCACGCCGCCACGGAGAACCCGCAGGGCAGCCAGCAGATTTACGTGAACGGCCAGCATTTCAGCGGCACCGCCTACGAACTGGATGGCACCGATAACCAGGACCCGATTCTGGGAATTATCGTGGTCAATCCCAACATTGACGCCATTACCGAAACCAAGATTGACCTGCAGAACTACGACGCCGAGTTCGGCAAGGCGGTGGCCGGCGTGATGACCGTCCAGACCAAGTCTGGCACCAACAGCCTGCACGGCGAAGGCTTCTGGTTCCGCCGCACCGATGCCACCCAGGCGCGCGACCCCTTTACCCAGTACGCGCCCAATACTATTACCGGCCGCTTTATTCCACCCACCAAGTGGAACCAGTTCGGCGGCACCATCGGCGGACCGATTATTAAGGACAAGCTGTTTTTCTTCGGCGACTACCAGGGCACGCGCCAGACTACCGGCGCCACTACCTTGCTGACGGTTCCCACCACCTCGGTAATTCGCAGCTGCACGGGCGCCGGCGACGGCAGCGGGTTCTGCAATTTGAGCCAGTACGTGCCCTTCATCGGCAGCGGCAGCGGTCCCAGCAGCCTCATCTACGATCCAAATACAGGGGATCCTCTAACCGGCGCCGGTCGCACGCCCTTCTGCGGACCGGCCGGATGCGCCACCCAGCCAAACTGGATTCCCCTGAGCCGCATTTCGCCGATCGCACAAAAAATGCTCTCCCTGATGCCTGCGCCCTCCAGCAATGCTGTAACCAACAACTTTGTCTTTTCGGGCTCGGGGCCCTTCAAGCAGAACCAGTTCGACACGCGCATTGACTTCAACGCCAGCCAGACACTGCAGGTGTTTGGGCGCTTCAGCCTGGCCTACTACTCCTTATCCGGAGAACCTGCCCTGGGCGCCCAGCTGGGCGGTGTGGGCAACGGCTTGGCCGGACTTTCGGGAAGCTCCATCAATCACGATTACAGCCTGGCTTCCGGCTTCACCAAGACCGTCAGCAGCACCCTGCTGACCGACTTCCGCTTCGGCTGGTTCAAGTACAACCCGCAAACGTCCAAGCCGGACGCGGGGGTAGCCGCGGCCACCAACCTGGGTATTCCCGGCTTGAACCAGCCCGGGGCGCAGGAGCTGTTCACCTCCGGTCTGCCCATGTTCGATGGTTTGGCTCCGGCCATCAACGCCGGCTCTGACCAAGGCACCTTTGCCATGGGCGATGGCCTGAACGTAGGCCGCTGCAACTGCCCCTTGACTGAGAGCGAACAGCAGTTCCAGTTCGTGAACAATTGGACCAAGATCAAAGGCAACCACCAGATCAAGTTTGGCGCCGACATGCGCTACGCCATGAACCTGCGCGTGCCCAGTGACGCCAACCGCACCGGACAGTTGCACTTCACCAGCAGCACCAGTGGAACCGGCCTGCAAAGCGGCGCTACTTCCGATGCCGGAACCGGCGGCGCCGGTTTCGCCAACTTCCTGCTGGGCGATGTAAACCACATGGACCGCTTTGTCAGCACCAGCCTGAATGCGGCCGAGCGCCAGAAGCGCTTCTTTTACTATGGTCAGGACACCTGGCGCGTAACCCCGAACTTCACCCTGAATTACGGACTGCGCTGGGAGATTTATTTCCCCGAGACCGTCAACGGTAAAGGTAATGGCGGATTCGCCAATCCCACGGAAGGAATCATCCGCGTCGCCGGCTATGGACCCTACGGCCTGAATGGCAATATCAGCAACGACTGGCACGCCTTTGCGCCCCGCCTCGGGTTGGCTTATCAGGTCACCCCCAAAACCGTGGTTCGCATGGGTTACGGCCGCAGCTTCGACATTGGCGTGTTCGGTTCCAACTTCGGCCATGCCGTCACCCAGAACCTGCCGGTGCTGCTCAACCAGCAGCTCTTCGCGCAAAACGTGAACAACAACGCCTACTTCTCAGCCTTTACCCTGGCGTCAGGTCCGGGAGCGTTCCCCACCACCACGGTGGCCATCCCGTCCAGCGGTGTTCTCCCGCTGGGTGGTCCCAACAATAACGTGCAGCCCAGGATGCGTCCTACCGTGCAGCGGCTGCCAACCCTGGATGCCTGGAATGCTACCGTTCAGCGGCAGTTGACCAACACGATGAGCCTGGAAGTAGCCTATGTGGGTAATAAGGGCTCGCACGTATTTGCCGGCAACGGCCCGGCCTACGACCTCAACCCGGTGCCGCTGGGACCGGGATCAGCCATCGTTACCCCGACCGGCGTCCAATTCACGCCGGTAGTACCCGCCGAACAGCGCCGCCCCTTCTATAACCACTTCGTGTATCCCGGTGTCATTGATCCCGCCACTGGGACAACCATGATGTGTTGCGCCGACGGCATCATGGGTAACTACTTCGGTAACGATGCCAGCGCCAACTACAATGCCTTGCAGGTACGCCTGGATAAGCGCTTCTCCCAGGGGCTGCAGTTCATGTCCACCTACACTTATTCCCACGCCAACAACTGGACCACCGACGGTAATTTCCCCTACGGCTCAATACCCGATCGTCACTTGGGCTACGGTCCGGATGATTTCAATCGCAAAAACGTGTGGATCAACAATTTTGTCTATGATCTGCCCTTTGGCCGAGGCAAGAAGTTCGCCGGCGGAGCAGGACGAGCCATGGACCTGGTGATCGGCGGCTGGCAGCTGACCGATACCATGAACTGGAGCAGCGGCCTGCCGTGGACACCGACTTTGGGCGAGTGTGGACTGGTGAACGACACGGGCATACCCTGCATGCCCAATGTGAATGGCTCGTTTAAGATGGGAGCCGGCTCCCTGGATCCGGTGTCTCACACCGTCACCTTTTTCACGCCCGTCCCATCGGTGGCTTACCCCACTGCGGCCGTGGGCACAGACACCTGTAGCCTCTCGCGCCCGACTTCCGGGCCATTTGCGCTCCCGGCATGCGGCACGGTGGGCAGCGCGGGCCGCAACAGCTATTGGGGTCCGGGTGCCTTCACCGACGACATGTCTATAGCCAAAAACTTCAAAATAAGCGAACGCTTCAATGCACAGTTCCGCATGGATGCCTTCAACATCTTCAACCATCCGGTGCTGGACTTCAGCGCGAATGACGGCCAGGCCACCGGCGGCACCTGCGTTGACTGCGGCGGCAACAACGGCTTGATCAAGGACATTCAGTACGGCACGACCATGCGCACCTTGCAGTTCGGGCTGAAGCTGATGTTCTGAAATGGCACAAGCAGGCTCATAATGGGGGAGTCGCAATGACTCCCCCGTATTTTTTTGTTTTCTTTTTGTCCCGGCCGCGGCCGTTTTCGCGCCCTCCTTACTCCCTTGCCGGTTTCCAAACGGCTCGCCGGCTTGCCGCCATCGTCCTGGCTTTAACAAGCATGTCCTTGCTTTGCGCTCCGCTAGCTGCCACGGCCCAGTCTCAAGCCTCCGCCCCCGCGACCGGCAGCCAGGCCTGCGCCTCCTGCCATGCTGATATTTATCGCAGCTACAGCCAAACCGCCATGGCGCGTGCCAGTGGACCGGCCGGCGACGGCCTTATCGCCGGCGAGTTCCAGCACGCCAAAACCGGCATCCGCTATCGCATTTACGGTCAGAAGGGACGAGCATGGCTGAGCTTCGACCGCGACCGCCCTCCGCTGCACGGTAAGCGCGAACTGCTCTACTACATCGGCTCCGGACGTCGGGGACGCACCTACTTGTTTTCCGAAGACGGCTTCCTGTTCGAATCGCCGGTGAACTGGTATGCGCAAAAGCGCCTGTGGGACATGACCCCGGCGTATCAGAACGCCAGCCAGATGCCTATGCTGCCGGCATTGCCCGCTTGCCTGAATTGCCATACCAGCGGCATGCAGCCGCCGCTGCCGGGCACGGAAAACCAATACCCCGTGCCGCCCTTCGCCCACGGCGGCATCAGTTGCCAGCGCTGCCACGGGCCGGGAGAAGAGCACATCCTCAGCCGCGGCAAAGCGGCCATTCTCAACCCGGTGAAGCTGGCGCCGGAGCGGCGCGACGACATCTGCATGCAATGTCACCTGGAGGGCAATGTGGCCGTGGAGCGGGCGGGCAAGCACCCTTACCAGTTCCGCCCCCGGGACAGGCTCTCCGACTACATCCGCTATTTCGAAGTGGAGAACCCGCAGCTGCCGGGTTTAGGCGCCCTGAGCCAGGTGGAAGCGCTGGCCCAAAGCGTGTGCAAGCAGAAGTCGGGAGACGCCATGTCGTGCATGAGCTGCCACGACCCGCACTCCTGGCCCGCGCCGGAAGGAAAAGTGGCGTACTACCGAAACAGGTGCCTGGCTTGCCATGGCGCAGCATTTGGACAGAAGCATCAGCACGGCAACCCCAACTGCATGGCCTGCCACATGCCGGCGGTGGGCAGTCGTGACGTCGCCCACACCCAGGCCACCGACCACCGCATCCTGCGCCGCCCCGGGCCGCAGCCCATGCTGACTGACCTGGATTCTGCCTCGAAACCTGCTACGCCCCAACTAGTACCTTTTCCTGCGAGCGCCCGGCCGCCCGACATTCGCGACCTGGCCCTCGCCTGGGATTCGCTGGTGCGCCGCGGCCAGGGGGAATTTGCGCAAAAAGCCCACGACCTGCTCACCCAGGCTTTGCACCAGGACCCAAAGGATGCGACTGTGGCTGCCGATCTTGCCTACATGGAGCAGCGGGCGGGGAACACCTCCCGGGCGAAGCAGCTATACCGGCAGGCCCTGCAGGCCGATCCCACCCAAGTGGATGCGGCTGTGAACCTGGGGGTAATTGAGGCGCAGGGCGGCGATCCCAGCGCGGCGCTGAGGCTCTGGCAGGATGCTTTCATAAGGACGCCCGCTCACAGCGCCATCGGCATAGACCTGGCGCTGGTTTCCTGCGATATGGGCCAGGTTGACGAGGCTCGTGCCTACCTCAACCGAGTTCTGCAATTTAATCCCGATCTGGCCAGAGCCCGGCAATTTCTCGAGCACCTGAACGCACAGCCACCAAAATGCGACCCCTAGCTCGACTGGGCTACTCACCGCGGCTGGCCGCCTGTTTGGTTGCGCACCTGTTCCAGCAGCCGCAGATTGTCCTTCGCCACCTGGTTATTGGGATCGAGACTGAGAGCGCGTCGCAGGTGGGCTTCCGCGGTGTTGTAGTCCTTCAGCGCGGCCAGCACGGAGCCCAGGCGGGCTTCGGCGTCGGCGTCATTGGGCCGGAGCTTCACTACCTCTTCGAACTGCTGGGCGGATTCGGCGAACTGCCCTGTGAAAGCCAGAGCGGAGGCCAGGTTGTAACGGGCGTCGAGATAGTCGGGGTCGGCCTGCACGGCCTGCTGCAATCGCTGTACGGCTTCCTGTTTGCGACCTAGTTGCAGCAGGGCTGCGCCCAGGCTGTTGAGGGCGGTGGCGCTGTTGGGACGCTGGGCGATGGCGACCTCGAAATGGCGGGCGGCCTCGGCCGGCTCCTGGCGCGACAGCAACAGGGCTCCAAGGTTGTAGTTGGCGGCGTAATCGTTGGCGTCGCGTTGCAGCTTATGGCGCATGAGCGCTTCCTGCAGAACCATACGCCCGTCGCCTCCGCCGGGAGGAGAGCTGGTAACCACCTGCAACGAAAGATGAGCCATCTCATCCATGGCCATGTTGCCAGCCATCACCGGCTGTGGCGGGTGGTGCGGGTTGCGCGGATTCTGCTTGGAATTGTCGTAGGTGTAGCGCATGGAAACCACGCTGCCCGCGGGAAGAAGCACGGGTTTCCCGTAACGATAAATGCCCTGCCAAGTCGGGTCCCAGTGGGGAATCAGCAGCAGCCATTTGCGGGAGCCATCCGGCAGGGTGGCGTAGGCCGCCAGCCGCTTGCCCAGATAATGGGCGTGCGGGTAAACGGCATAGACTCGCACCGCCAGCGGCAGCTTGAAGTCGTCCGCCACCTGAAAGTCGCTCGCGCCTGCAGGAATATTGAGCTGATCATCCCCGTCCAACTGCAGCAACATGGGGTTAAGCGAGGGCTTCTGGTCTGAGAAGAAGAGCCCAATGGTGGGCCGGATGGGCACCGGCGTGCCCGATGGCCGCATGTGGATGTTGAGCACCAGGTCGGTGCCCGGGGATAGCTGCCAGGTCATATTCTCGGGCTCGACCCAGATGGGAATTCCCGGCTTCCAGTAGATGAAGTGGCCTTCCGGTTCGAAGACGTCGCTTTCCATCTCCACATCCATGCCATCAAACCCCGGGCCGGGACCGGGATGGCGGGCCTGCATCCGTCGCGCGGAGTGGTTCCGGTCAATCAGCAGATTGGCGTGGTGGGTTACCTTGGGGTCCCCGGGGTGAATCTCCACCGCTCTTACATAGTGGGTACTCGTGACCGGAATCTCAAAAATAAAGTTGTGGTAAACGTCGGTTCCCTGGGCAGGGAGGACGTAGCCGGGAGGCGCCTGCAGGATCAGGTCGGGCTTGCCGCCTTGCCAGCCCGTGGCCAGCTTGGGAGGCGGAGGTGCCTGCGCCAGATTGCCCGCTGGCGCTCCCTGTTCCGCCCAGCGGGCCAGGATAGTAATTTCCTCCTCCGTCAGCTGAAGTTGGTCGGCGAAGGCCACCGTCTTGGGGTCGGGCAGCCAAGGCGGCATGATGCGCTTGGCGGTGACGAAGGCCATCTGGCGGGCGTACCGCTTGGCATCCTCATAAGTGACCAGCGACATAGGCCCCGATCCGCCGGGCTGGTGGCATTGCACGCAATTGGTATAAAGGATGGGGGCGACGTCGTGGCTGTAGGTCGGATGCAGAGGGATTACCCGCTGAACTGAGCTTGCCTTTGACGCGGCAGCGAGGTGGGAAGAATCCGACCAGCCGCCGGCCATAGTGATGGCGGCCCCGCCTAACATCAGCAACAAGACAATGAGACGGCGATTCACTGCGCCAATCCAAACCGGACAAGCGCGGCTGGAGGCGGGGAACTGGGTGTGGGAGATGCCGGATTCATCACCGCTACCGGAAGCGAGAGGCATTTTAACGCCTTTCAAGTGGCCTGAACAATGAGCCTCGGGGACTTCGCCCGCGACCGGTCAGCCGGGCCACAAGAACTGCGCGGTGCGGTACTATGTTTCCACCGCTGGATACCCCTATGTTCTTAGGCTTTCTTTTGTTTTTGCCTCTGCTCGGTCAGGCCGCCAGCCCCAATGCCGTTCCGGCGACTCCGGCAGCGTCCGCCCAGGGGTCAACCGTCACCGGTGTCGCGCCGGCCGACTCGGGAGCTGAATTTGCCCAGGCGCAGGCTCTGATAGACCACGGCAAATTCGACGAAGGGATCGCCCAGTTGCAACAATTGCAGGCGCGCGACCCCAAGATGAAGGGCTTAAATCGGGAGTTCGGTGTGGCCTACTACAAGCACAGCGACTTCATGACCGCCTCCCAATACTTGCAACCGGCGCTGCAAGAGGATCCCAACGACGGAGAGGCCACGCAACTGCTGGGGCTGTCTTACTACTTTTCCGGCAGGCCGGCGCAGGCGGTTCCATTGTTGGAAAAGGTCAATTCCTGGTATCCCTCGGCTAACGTGGACGCCAGCTATGTCCTGGGTATCTGCTACATCCAGTTGCACAATTACGACCAGGCGCGCAAGGCATTCGCGACCATGTACGGGGTACCGCCGGATTCGGCCCCCGCCTACTTGTTCGCGGCGCGTATGCTGCTGCGCGAGGAATTCGATCCCATCGCCGAACAATACGCCCGGCAGGCGATTGTCCTCGATCCCAAGCTGCCCCTGGCGCACTATTTTCTGGGCGAGCTCTATCTTTATAAGTCGCGAATTCCGGAATCCATCGCGCAGTTCCAGCAGGAGATGGCCCTCGATCCCGCGCATGCGCCCACGTATTACAAGCTGGCTGACGCCTATACCCGCGTGCTGAAGTGGGATGATGCCGAGCGTCTGCTGCAGCGCTCCATCTGGCTGGATTCCACCGCCAGCGGACCCTACATTTTGATGGGCAAGGTGCTGCTGAACAAGGGCGAGCCCCAAGTCGCCGTGCGCACCTTGAAACACGCCCTGCACATGGATCCCAACAACTACATTGCCCATCATCTGTTGGGAGAATGCTACCGGGCGCTGGGGGAGACACAGCAGGCGGCGGATGAGCTGAGATTCGCCAGCCAGTTGGAGTCTAAGCAGTAAAAACGGTAGTTGGTAGCTGGTAGTTGGTACTCGACCAAAACTATAGCCACCAGTTACCCGTCACCAACTACCAACTACCGGGTTTTTGCTTCCGCCACACCAACGTACTTGTCCGCGCCACCATAATAGAAGAGCCAGCGCGTGCCGCTGCGCACCAGGCCTTCCACGAATACCACGTTGGGCACCTGACCAACTTTCTCCCACTCTTCGTCCGGCTCGAAGAGGGGAGTGTCGGCTCGGGCCAGGACCTTGGCGGGATCCTGCTTGTCGAACAGCGCCCAGCCGGTGCGGTAAACCAGGTGATCGTCCGCTCCGTTGTATATAAGGAAGATTCCCTGCTGGGTGATCACCGGCGGCGGACCAGGTTCGACCACACGTGAATCAAACTGCCCGGGGCGGCGCGCCAGCACAGGCTCGTCGAGCGCGTCGGTCCAGTGCAGCAGGTCGGTAGACCAGGCCAGGCCCATCTGGTCGGTGTTATCGGGTGTAGTGCCCAGGTAGTACATCCACCATTTGCCGCCAATTTTGCGCGGGATAATGGCGCCTGACTTGGTCCACTTTACGTTCCATTTGCCTTTGTAGGCGGGCAGGAGAATGCCGCGGCGCTGCCAGTGAATCAGGTCGCGCGAGGTGGCCAGGCAGAGCTGCGCGTCGTGTTTGTTGTAACCCGTATAAGTCAGGTACCAGGTGCCTTCGATTTTGACCAGGCGCGGGTCTTCCACCCCGCCATCTTTCTCATAGTCCGTTTCTGGAACGAAGGTAGGCTGTGGGTTGCGGGTGAAGTGCACGCCATCGCGGCTGGTGGCGTAACCCAGGCGCGAGGTACCGTTTCCGTCCTGGGCGCGGTAGAGCATGACGAAGCGGCCGCGGTCCTTAACCACCGCCGGGTTGAACACGCCCGCCGATTCAAAACCGTCGCCCCCGGGGCGAAGGATTGGCTGCCTGGAAACTCGCTTCCACGGCCCGAAAGGCGGTCTGAACCTGGAGCCCTGCGCGGCCAGCAGCAGAAGCGCGCCGGCGATTATCACCGCCAGCCGGCTTACGCGTGCCCTCATTGGGCTCTCGATGCCGGCGCCGGCAGATGCTCGAGGCGTTCCACCCAGTCGCGTGGCAGTTGGTGCAGGAGTGCCAGAAATGCTCCGTTCGTCCAGCCGAACCCGATCACATTCGACTGATAGCCCACGGCAACTTTGGTCTCGTCGGATCGGGTCAGGACATTGTATTTCTCACGAATCGTGCCGTCCCGGCGGAAGTTCTCGTTCACCATGGACAGGAATTTATAACTCAGGCGGTTGGCATCATCGTTAAATCCGTAGCGTCGCAGGCCCTCGATCGCCAGCAGCTGCGTGGGGGCCCAGCCATAGGGCAGATCCCACTGCACCCCGGTTTGCTGGTCGCTCATGGCTAGGCCGCCAGGGTGTTCGAAAATACCCAGGTTGCGCTCGACGGCGCGCGCCTGCTCGGGCGTGGCCAGGCCCGCCCACAAGGGGTAGAAAGTTGTGATGTAGTTATAAGCGGAACGCGAGCCAGTCTGGAAGTCATAATCGAAGAACATTCCCCGCTCGCCATCCCACAGGTACTTATTGATGGCGTCCCGGCGGGCTTGGGCGCGCTGCGCCCATTGCCGGGCTTCCGCTGGCTTGCCCAACAGGGTGGCCATCTGCTCCAGATCCTTCTCCGTCTTATATAGAAGACTGTTGAGGCAGACCGGCGCGTAATGGTGGGTATCGCCGGCATAAGGGCCGAAACGGAAAGATGGGTCAAATCCCGACTCGCGCATGCTGCGGTCGGCTTTGTAATAGTCGGGAGTAAGCTGCAGATCGCGCACGTGGGTGCAGCCGGCGGATTCCTGGCCAGTAAATTGTTCGCCCGAGCAGATCGCCAGGGCGAACACCGGGCCGGCGTCAGGGTTGATGGTTTTCTCCATCAGAAGGTGGCTGGCGGCCGCAGGAGGATGAAGCAGGTAGTAGCCGGCGACCGCGCGATAGTAGCCGGGATCATTGTGCAGTTCCTCGGGCGCGGGGCCGGTTCCGAAATCGAAGTAACGTGAGAGCCCGGTGGCGCCGGCCAAATGAGGCTCGTGGATCCAAAGCTGGTAATCCCTTTCTGCGTCCTGGTAGGCGCGCTCCAGCCAGGCGCGGTCGTTTTTCCCCGCCGCTTGGTCCGCTTCATAAACCCCCAGGATCATGGAAGTGAGAAATGGCGGCTGGGAGCGGCTGAGGTAGTAAGTGCGGTTGGCGTTGAGCACGCCCCCATAGTGTTCAATCTCAAAGGAAAAGTTTTCCACCATGTCACGGGCCAGGTCCACGCGCCCATCGCGCAGCAGGCCACGAATAATGAAGTAGCTGTCCCAGCCGTACATCTCGTTGAAGCGGCCGCCGGGCACTACGTAAGGATGGTCAAGAAAGAGCAAGCCCTGCGTCTGAAGGTTGCGTGGGTCAATTTCGCCCAGGCGGTCAAGGACCTTGGGCAGGTGCTGGACGGAAACGCTGCACTGCTTGGATAAAGCCTGCAGGCTCGGCGTTTCGGGAAAATCCGCCGGAAGATATATCACCGACGCCGTCTTCAGTTTGGGATCAGTCACGCTGGCGCACTGGTTCATGGAACGGGTCAGCGTGTCCCAGGCGTTAGAAATATAGTGCAGGATGGGCGCCAGTCCGGGCGCAGCCGCCGGCCGGGACGGGGAGGGCTGCGCCGAAGTTGCCTGTGGGCGAGCGGGTAAGCTGAGGGCCAGAACGAGCAGCGGAGCCAGGAGAAAGGATTGTTTTCGAAGCATAAATAGGCAATGCCTGCAAATCCGCGAAGCAAGCCAGCTTACACAACTCGGGCAAGCGGCAGCAACGGGAGCGCCGTCCCGGTGGGCCGGAGCATGGTCTGCAAAGGCCGGCGAAGCGAACTAAGAGAAGCAGCCTGATAGTATCAACCTGCGTGAAGCACCCGGCTGGACCATGCAACGGGCGTAGTGGGAATCAGTGGTACGGGTGAGACGAGCTATCTCGCCAGGATGAGGGCGGCTTGCGAAAGGCGCTACCCTCCTTTAACCTTGAGTTGGTAATGTTCCTACTCTCGGCCGGGATGGCGGAACTGGCAGACGCAGCGGACTCAAAATCCGCCGGTGCTTAGCACCTTGGGGGTTCAACTCCCCCTCCCGGCACCAGCAGTAACCATCTAAATTTCAATGATTTGCGGCGATAATGGGTGCTGTGAATTGGCTGCACCGGAAACAGTGCAAAACGCCCACTGTACCCCGAACTGTGGCACAACTTTTTCGGGATGCAGTGGGCGTGAGAAGTTCAGTTTGGAAGGTTTTGGTCGGTCGAAGCTTGCTGCTGCGTAGGAGCCTCGGGCTGCGGTTGCTGTGGCAGAACAATGAGGCGATTCTCCAGCTTCCGCGCTGCATCCTGCAGATCGCGCTCACTCACGATGTTGTAACGATCAAACACGCTGCGGGTTTTCCAGCCACCGATCGCCATGACGACGCGCTCAGGGACGCCTGACCGCACCATGTTGCGGGCGCCAGTGCGACGCAAATCATGGAACAGCAATCCCGGGACGCCAGCCTGCTTACAGACCGTCGCCCATGAATCGCGAAAGTCTTTGATCGGTTTGCCGTTCGGCCAAGTAAAAACGTGATCGTTCGGCTCTTTGCCCGTCACACACTGTTGAACCAGAGCATAGGCTTTGGCGGTCAGTGTGAACGTGCGATCCTCGCCATTCTTCGTGTCCACCAACGTGATGCTCTTTGCCGCTAGATCGACTTGGCTGACCTTCAAGCTCAGTAACTCACCGAGCCTGCAGCCGAAGTTGTAAGCGACTTCAAAAAGCGTCCTGAGCCACAATCCGCGCTTGGCACACGCGGCAGCGAGTTTGTCGTACTGCGCGTCATCAACGAACCCGCGGCGCACGTTATCTTCGGCGAGTTTAGACGGGAAGGTTGGAACCCGCAGCACCTTGGGAGGAGTGGCCTGCTTAGCCAGATTAAACATCCGCTTCAGCGCGGCTAACTCGCGATTGATCGTCGCGTTCTTCGCACCTTCCCCCTGGCGCTTGGCGATGTACCGGCGCAGCAGCTCCGTCGTCGTGTCCTTTGCGCGACGATGCCCAAAGAACGGCTTCAAATGCAGCTTCCAGCGAGCCTCAGCGTCGTCCACACTAGTCTGCTTCTGATTCTTGCACTCAAGCAGAAAGTCGTCCGCTAGCTCGCTGATTTTTACGCGACGTGACTTCGGAGGCAAAAATTCCTCGTTGGTGATTTCGCCTAAGCGCTTCTGCAGTAGCCGCTCAGCCTGCTTCTCGTCCAGTGTGTGGGCGGATTCGCGGTATCGATGCCCATCTCGCGAGTACTGAATCCAAAGCGAATTGGTGCCTTCGCGGCGGAAAATTCGACCCGCGCCGCGGGCACGTCTAGCGGGCGGCCGCTCCGGTGCTGCAGGCTTGGCGATGCCAGCTCCCGTCATTTCCGTCGTCGTGCTCATTGGTCATTCTCCGTTCCACTGCTTATTGTTCTCAACGAAGTCGTCTAAGTCATGGAGATCAAACCGCCAGTCGCATTCCTCGCAGCCGCTCACGACCGGCAGTTTGCCCGCGTGAACGAGTTGCCGAATGCTCCAACCGCTCATTCCCAGATACGTCGCTGCCTCTTTTGTCGTCAGCAGCCGCTTGCTAACTGCTGTCTTTACCTGTGCCACAGTTATGCCACAGCCCCCTTATTCATTTGTGTTAATGCGGGTTCCATGAACCCCCGGCGGATTGGGAATCCGAAGCGAAAGAGCTATTTCCCCCGACGCTTCCGGTCCCGTTCCTGCCGCTTCTTCCGTCTCGCCTCCACGCCCATCATTGCCACCCGGCGGCGTTCCTCCGCGGTCATGGTCGTCATGCGAGCGTTGGCAGCTTTGTGGGCGATCCGCTTCCTTTCAGCCGCGGAGAGCTTTTCAGCTCGTTTCGTCCCACCTAGCCGGCCCAAGGCAACCGCGTGCGGGTTCTTCGTCTTGCTCATAGCTTCACAGTTTCCTTGTAAGTTATTGAACCGAAATACATTCTAGCATGACGGTAAGGTAGTTGTCAAGAGACACGTTCCGTTAAACCAACACAAAAAAATGTAAAACTTACTCGAAGATCAGGACCGGCGCCGCGCGGTCTCGGTTGGCGTTCGGCTCGCTACCCCTTCGACTTTTTGGGTCTACCCATCCCGGGCCAGCGCCAACGGCGCTCTTTGACGGTCGTCCGCAATCGCTTTACGTCGGCATCGGTAAACCGCCAAAGATGGCGTCCGCCGTCCATTTCAATCTGAACGCTGGGCTGGAATCTTCCGGCAGACAACCAGCGGCGCAAGGACACATAGCTAATGCCGGCCTTTTCCGCTGCTGCTTCGGTGCTATAAGTCTTTTCGTGCATGACACTACATGTATCAGGTTTTTAGGGGCAATGCCAACCAGTCTGGCTTGCCCCTATCCCGTTATGCCGCGATCACAAGCTCAGACTCTGCCTGTGCGATCGGTTCACGTTCCCCCGCTTCAACCGCGTTAATGATCTCCGCGGCAGTCTTCTGAATGACCGGCAAGGACTCCAGCAGATCACTCGCCTTCACGCCATAGCTCGCCAGGTAGAAGTTGCTGGGCATCTCCAGGCCACCGCAATGAGAACTAACGACGTACGCGACCGCCTCAGCTTCTAATTCCCGCTGTTTCAGGTTGACCTTGCGGTCCTTGTTGAAGTGCAGCAGGCAATGGGATAGCTCGTGTACCAGCACTGCCGCACGTCCAGCAGGGTTCAGGCTTGAGCTGACCACGATATGGGCACCTTGCTTCTCAGCGTAACCCTGGGCGTCGCCCGTCCCGCCAAACTCTACCTGTATGCTCCGACTCTCAGCCAATGCCAGCAACGCCGATTCCAGCCTGCCCGGTTCGCCGGCACACGTTTGAGGCAACGCCGGCAACGGTTCGCCATCGGTTTGCGCGACGTCGAACACATACACCACCTTGAACCACAGACGTGCTTTCTCTTCCGTAACCAGCCCCTCCGCGTCCGCTGCCTGCTTTTCCTTGAAAAACATGGGCGCGAAGATCGGAATGCCCTTCTCGCCTTTGCGTACGAACCGATTGAGCTTCTGCCACGTCCGAAACCCTGCAACCCGCGTCGCCGTCGGTCTATGGCTCCAAATCAACAGCTGATTCGCCCAGGAGTAGTTGTGAAACATGCCGGCAACGCGCAGAAACTCGCGGAACTGCTCGGACTGCCTCGCCGCGTCTGTCTCGTTCGCTAGTTTGCCGACGAGATCTTTGATGGTGCTCTGTAATTCAGCGGTTTTCATTCTGTAAGCGTTTGTCCTTTTATTTTCACATTCGCAACATTACAACATGTTGCATTGTTATGGATGCTATCAAGAGACAAACGATGCACTCTATTCCAGTTATAGAACGATAACTGTGTGACTAATACAAGAGGCCGGCACACTTTTGAGACGGGAGCGGTCGGACCCATGTGGGGTAGGGCCGGAAGACCCCCCAGCCAGCTCGATCGCGTACATGGTTCTTTCCCGCACTAAAAAAAACTCGATTGTTTTGGGCGACCGTGCTGTTCTTGATCGTGGGTGAAGAATGTGCGGAGCGAACAGTCGTACGATTCTCGCGCAGAGTTCTTCCTGTTGCGCGTTGGTGGCGTGTGTAATGGCCTGAGGGCGCGGCGTCGGCCCCTTATTTGCTTAGGGTCAGAAGAGGGCGTGGGGGTGCGGGGGCGAAGCCCCCGCCTATAAGGTCAAACGCTCCTGCGTGTGTTCCTGCCTGCCGAAACTGCACGATAACAGAACTCCCTAAGCAGGCGCAATAAATCGGCATCATAACGCGACGATCACAGAGAGCATGCTCGCCGCTGCGCGGCTCCGCGCCGGCTGAGCATTTGGGGATGATTGGCCCAAGAACACCCGTTAGCATGCCTTACAGATGGGGGTCGGCGTTTGGGGGCCAGTGAAACGTGCTAAGGGGATTTATCACTCGTTATGTTTCGACATGGCCGGAATCAGTGGTGGGGAGGTGGCAAATTTTGTGCCGCATGAAGTCTTCCACGCGCGGCGGGTCTTGAGGGCGACGGCATAGCACCGCGCCCGCTCGTCTCTAACGAGCAGCGAGTCGTCCAGTAGTTTCAGATCAGTGATGAAAGACCCACTGCACGTCTTCCTCTATCCAAAACTTGATACGGGTGTGAAAGATCTTCACCCTCCACGATTCGCGCCCTGTGGAAACATCTGTCGCCACAACATACTGGTTCCTTCCGTCACCTGCTGCTGAATATCGAACACCATCGGCCACCACTGGAGTGACAGGTTTAGGGTTGACCCGTTTTGCGGCAGCGGCGACAGCGACCATCGCGAAAACGGCGTAAACCAGTGCGTTATGGAGTAGACGTTTCATCATGGCTAATGCGACTGTAATTCCGATGCGCAGGCTATTATCGTAACTTAGGATTGTGCACCATTAGCAGTGCAATTTCGTGGTTTTTTACGCTATGGCGATTTCTCCCTCAAAAGGTAGGTGCTGGTCAGATTTTCCAATTCCAAAGAGGAAGGAGGGAGGTTTGGAAAACCGTCTCTCGCAAGCCTCCCTCCCTCGTGGCTAATGCACGCCGACGTGATCCTCAAAAGGCTGTGGAAATCCGAGTCGCCCATCGGACCAGACCACGTACAGCGTCGTACCGAGGAAATAGTTATCGGTGTAGTCTCCGAAGTTCGGAACGATGATCGAGGAGACCGCGTTCCAGTCACTCGATCCCGTGGTCACCTGAGTATCGCTTTTAGTGGGTGGTGTCGTCGTACGAGGGTTCACTTTGAGTGCAGCGAAGACGTTGGTTAGTGCCGTGTTCGCTGAACTACGGCTGTAGAACGAGACGTTCAGGTTGCCGTTCGAGTCCCCTTGGCGTACGGCAGGCAGGAAGTGCCACCCTCCCGTGTCGCTTTTGCTGTTGATGCGCACAGGAGAACTCTGAACCGCGGTCAGGCTTCCCAGATTAAAGCTCTGGAGGAAGATATCGCCTGTTCCGTGCTGGCGCGCATCATTCCAGACCATGCTCACCGTTCCCGCCGCATCGCTCACTGCAACGCGTGGAAAGTCATTCATTGGGAAACGGTTGTAGCCGGGAATGAAGGCAGCTTCTAAGGAGGTGATATCAACTGCCTGGGTTGCTGCCGGACCCGCACAAGGTGAGGTGGATGTGAGTGTCAGGCAAGAAAAGGGAATGAAATTCATCACGTCCTGGGTTATTTCACCGCCGCAGTTGAACAGGCCAGAGAACCAGTCGTGTTCATACGCAACGTAAACATCGCCCGCTCCCCTGTCTACGGCCGGATATGCGCCTTCATTCTCGCAGAAATTCGGGTCACCGGGAGCCACGACAAAGTAAGGAGGAGCAGGGGAACCTGTGCCGCTGATACTTCCGTCACCTCCGTTGTGACAGTTGGGATTTGCTGGGTTGCTGAGGTCGCAAACTGCCATCTCAATCACCCCGCTAAAACCAGTGCTGGGACCAAACTCCGTGTAGGACATGTACAGTCTCGCGCGGGCGGGATCGATCGACAGGAATTCCTTGTCGAGGAAGCTGCAGAACGTGAAATCGGGCGGACCGATAATAGTTTGGCAATCCGAGCTGATAGCAGCCACGATAGGCTGGCCGCAGGCCAGGGTTGCCGTCGAACCGGATCCGCTCACTTTACAGGCCGTCACGGATAGTGCGTTTTCCGGGACAGTGAACGGAATGAAGATGCTGCTGATGTAGAAGTAAGTGTTCCCTCCCACCTGGTATGCCTCGACGCTCGGGTCGCCTTCGGTGAGACTGGCAAAGCAGTTGGCATTGGGCAAGCCCCCCAAATCAACGAAGGAGGCGCCTCCATTGTTTGAGAAAGCAAACCCTGTCAACTCCTCCTTGTTTTGGGGTGAGCCGCAAGGCGCAAAGAAGCCAGTGCCGTCGTTCCAGGCTTCGAGCACGTACGGTCCGGCAGCGGCTATCGAGACCTCCGATTGACCGTGTATCTGTACCCCGGATGGGGTGACGTCTTCCGAAAGAGTGGCGGCATCCACGTTGGAACCGAACTTCCCGGTGCTGGCGCTGGTGTTGGGACTACTGAGAGCGGTTGCGGCATTCGAAGGCCCATTTGGCTGCGGACCGAAGCAATACATCTGCGCCCCGGATGAGGCTTGGACCGTTTTGCCTAGCTTGCCGCAGAGTGGAATTTTCTTGCGGTTGGCTTGGGCGTTTGCGTCCAGAGACGTGGCAACAACAACCAGCACCGCGATCATGCTGACTAGGAAGAAGCGGTGAATTCGTCTCTCAGAGGTGCTTGCGATGACATGAGGTACGCGCGGCTTAGATTCATTTTTCCACATGGTCTCATCTCCTATTCCTGAAGGCTGGGAGCGACGGCGCTTCACCGAAAGAGGCCCCGAAGCTCAACATTTCCCGAGGTTCGGCGCTTGATGGAATGGGACTGGTGTTGCTAACGACCAGGGACGGTCCGAAGGATCGACCGCGAGCATAGCCCAATAAGGGCAAAGCCCAAACAAAATTTCTGTTTTTTCTATAATCCGTAACCTATTCATCTGGAGGGAGTTGCAGTTTGCGTGTTCTGTATCTTGATGAGGACCATGGGCCAGTGGCTGTTCTGACTGGCATCCAGCTATAGGGCGAATCGACCAGTTCGACTGGCGTAAACAGGCGTGGCTGTTGAAAAACGATTGTAGCGTCTTCCTCATCTTGGTTGTTCTTGCCCGGATAGTTTTCTCGTATTCCCGTGGTTTTCTTTGTGTGCCTACGCGGTGACCTCCGCCGGTGGCGGTGTTGTTCGGGCGAGGAACCGCACCAGCCGTTTCAGGTTCTGCGCCGCGGCCGCCAGGAAGAACTGCTCCCGCACGAACTTCATCCGGCGCAGGCGCAGCCGGCGCAGGCCGATCTGATTCTTCAACTCCGCGAACAGCGCCTCGACTTTCTTTCGAGCACGTAACGCG
>DATJEH010000256.1:0-10982 GCA_035496875.1 Terriglobales bacterium
GGACCTGCAGAAGGCGCGCCAGGGCAATCTGGGGGCGGAGTTCTTCTCCATCTGGGTGGACCCGCAGACCAGCGCCGGCCACTATACCCAGCGCGCCCTCGACCTGATTGATTCCGTTTACCAGCAGGCGGCGCGCCATCCCGACCAGATGGTGATGGCCTTCAGCGCGGAGGATATCGTGCGCGCCCGCACCGGCCCCCACAAGCGCCTGGCCGCGCTGATGGGACTGGAAGGCGGGCACGCGCTGGAAGGCGATGTCCGCGTGCTCCGCGACTTCTACCGCCTGGGCGTGCGCTACATGACCCTGACCTGGTCCAACACTAACGACCTGGGCGACTCCTCGGGCGACATTAACGATCCCAAGGTCCAGCATCACAACGGGCTCACGCCTTTGGGCAAGCAGGTGGTGCTGGAGATGAACCGCCTGGGCATGATCGTCGACATTTCGCACGTAGCCGATAAGACCTTCTGGGACGCAATCGCGGTGACCAAAGCGCCGGTGATTGCCTCCCATTCTTCCGCCCGGGCCCTGGTCAACGCGCCCCGTGACATGACCGACGACATGCTGCGGGCCGTGGCCAAGAACGGCGGCGTAGTGGATGTGAACTTCTACTCCGCCTTCGATGATGAGACCTTCCGCAAGGAGGAGGCCGCCCAGCACAAAGAGGTGGAGGCAGCCACCGAGCAGTACATCGCCAGGCAGAAGGCCGCGGGCAAGCCGGTCAGCTACATGGAAGTGGACCACATCCAGCGCGAGTACCTGGCGAAAATTCCCCGCCCACCGCTCAAGTCGCTGATTGACCAGATTGATCACATCGCCAAGATTGCCGGCATTGACCATGTGGGCCTGGGTTCCGACTTTGACGGCGTCTCCGGCGCGCTGCCCCAGGGCATGGATTCGGTGGCCGACCTGCCCAAGATCACTCAGGCGCTGCTCGACCGTGGCTACAAGCCCGAGGGCATCAAGAAGATTCTGGGCGGAAATGTGCTGCGAGTCTTCCGGCAGGTGGAGGAAGTGAGCCGGCAGATGCGGGCGGCGAGTTGAGTAGCAGAGCATCAATTCACATCTGTCATGTTGAGCGAGGGCGCACGCCCGAGTCGAAACACCCCTGCGTAGCTGGAAGCGCCGAACTGACCAAGGGAGTTTCTATCGAGAGTCAAAACAACCGTTGGGAGAACTCCCTTGGACAATGGTGACACGGGAGATCGAGTAGGGGTCCCTCAGCTCGGGCATTCGCCCTCGTTCGGGATGACAGCCAATAAGTTTGAGCGTTGCGCGTGCGGCATAGTTTATGAAAAGATTGCGCTTCCCCGAACAGGAGCATTCATGAAGAAAACTTTCTGCCTCGCACTTCTGCTGGCTCCGGCGCTGATGCTGGCCCAGACCAAGCCGGCGCCCAAAACCGCGCCTCATCACGTTGTGCCGCACCATGCCGCACCAGCCAAGGCACAGCCGCAGGCCATCATTCATACTAGCGCCGGCGACATGCACTGCACCCTGTTTCCGGACAAGGCTCCGATCGGCGTCGCCAACTTCATCGGCCTGGCCAAGGGCACGAAGGATTGGACCAATCCCGTCAGCCACGCCAAAAAGCACGCCGTGCCGCTCTACGACGGCACCATATTCCACCGTGTAATTCCCGGCTTCATGATCCAGGGCGGCGACCCAGCGGGCACGGGCGAGGGCGACCCCGGCTACGCCTTTAAGAACGAAGTGCACCCTGACCTGAAGTTTAGCGTTCCCGGACGCCTGGCCTACGCCAACGCGGGCCCAGGCACCAACGGTTCGCAGTTCTTCATCACGGAAGTCGCTTTTACCGGCCAGCAGGCCGCCATGCTCAACGGCAATTACACCATCTTCGGGCAGTGCGACCCGGCCACGGTGGCGCTGGTTAAGAAGATTGCCGCCATGCCCCGCGACAGCAACGATCGGCCCTTCCATCCCGTGCAGATTAAGCACATCGCCATCGTGGAGGGCCACGCCGCGCCTCATCACGTTGCGCCGCGGCGGCCCAAGCTGCAGCCCACGGCCAAGACGGCGCCCAAGCAGTAGCTGGGTTAAACTAGCTGCATGACTCGTCAACCCGGAACATACGCCATTTTTGAAACCAGCGAAGGCAATATCACCTGCCGCCTCTTCGAGAAGGATGCACCAAAAACGGTGCAGAACTTTATTGATCTGGCCGAAGGCAAGCGCGACTGGAAGGACCACGTCAGCGGCAAAAAGGGCCCCGGCCCGCTCTACAGCGGCACCATATTCCACCGCGTGATTCCCGATTTCATGATCCAGGGCGGCGACCCCAGCGGCACCGGCATGGGTGGCCCCGGCTACAAGTTCGAGGACGAAACCAAAGGTTCGCCGCACAAGTTCGACCGCTCCGGCAAGCTGGCTATGGCCAACGCCGGCCCTAACACCAATGGCTCGCAGTTCTTCATCACGGTGGCGCCCACCACCTGGCTGACCGGCAAACACACCATTTTTGGCGAGGTAGTGGAAGGCCAGGACGTAGTGGACAAAATCACCCAGGCAAAGCGCAATTCCCAAGACCGGCCGGTGAAGGACATCAAGGTGAATAATGTAAAGATCGAAAGGGCGTAGAACGCGGCTCTTGGCCCTTGGCTTTTAGGGCTGAAGTCAGCCACCGCGCCGGATTCCAAGAACTAACGGCCAATCGCGAGGACCAGAGTGCCAAAAACCGCTGCAACCATTCGCCGGCTATACACTCTGTATTTGCGGGCCCGGCGGGAAAGAGCTTTCCTGTATGCTGGCTGGGCGGCAATTTCACTTACGAATATGAGGGAGAGTGCATGAGACTGCATAAGTTTATTGGTTTGGTGGTAACGGGGGTGCTGTTGGCCGGCTTGGCCGCGGCGCAGCCGCCCAAGGCCAAGAAGCAGAGCTGGACGGGAGTAGTGACGGATTCGATGTGCGGCGCCAAGCACATGATGGCCGACGCCGCCGAGTGCACCCGCGCCTGCGTCAACAAGGGTTCCAGCTATGCTCTGCTGGTGGGTGACACGGTTTACACGCTCAAGGGCCACGAGAGTGAGGTGGACAAACTGGCCGGAAAAAAGGCGACCGTCAGCGGCAGCGTGGACGGCACCACCATCCAGGTTGCCTCGGTTAAAGGCAGCTGACAGGCAGCCCGGCTGCGCCAAGGCGGGAGCTTCAGCTCTCGCCTTTGTTTTTTCTCCAAAATTTCAGGCACGCAATTTAGCGCTGTGTTAGATTGTGAAAAATTTCACTTCATTCCACACGGTGGAGGATCGCGGAATTGGCCATAAGCATGGTTCCCAAAAGGGTTTTCTTTACCAAGGGTGTAGGGAAACACCGGGAACGTCTTACCTCCTTTGAGTTGGCGCTGCGCGACGCCGGCATCGCTTCGCAGAATCTGGTCCGCGTTTCCTCCATCTTTCCGCCTCAGTGCAAGCTGCTCTCCCGCACCCAGGGCTTGAAATACCTGCACCACGGCGAGGTGGTGTTTGCGGTGGTGGCCGAGAACTCCACTCGTGAACCGCACCGCCTGCTGGCCGCCAGCATCGGCGTGGCCATTCCCGCCGACCGCAACACCTATGGCTATTTGAGCGAGCACCATTCCTTTGGGGAAAAGGAAGAGGCGGCCGGCGATTATGCCGAGGAACTGGCGGCGGAAATGCTGGCCACCACCCTGAACGTGGAGTTCGATCCCGACCGCTCCTGGGACGAGAAGAAGGAGATTTACCGCATCTCCAATAAGATTGTGCGCACCGCCAACATCACCCAGTCGGCGGTGGGCGACAAGCGTGGCCTGTGGACCACGGTGATAGCCGCCGCCATCTTCATTATTTTCGACTAAGCGCCTTGCGCCCGCGGCTGACGGTGGCTTTCTCCGGCTCAGATTTCTCCGCCCCCTTATCCAGGCGCTCAAGGACCGCACCCACGATCAACGGCAGTCCGACAGTGGCGTCCACGAATACTTCCCCGAACTTGCCGCCTTCAGCGGGAGGCACAAACTTGCCCCAGGACACCGCTTCCGTATAGGGACTGCCGGAGAGCCCGCCCCAGTAGACGGGCTCCGGACAGATGCGCAGCCCGTAGTGGTAGCGCTTCAGGGGCACGTCTTCCCCGCCCCGCCGCCGCCGCAACTCGATAAAAGGCCCGAACTGCTGCGCCCAATTGCGGGGCACGCCGCCGCCAATGGTGAAAATGCCCAGCCGCTTCTGCTTAAGCATAGTGGCGGCGAAGTGCTCCAAGTCCTCAAATGGGTCGTAGCGCAGTTTGGGCTTGTTCTCGCGGGCGCGCATGCGGTTGTTGAGGGCAAAATCCAGGCCCAATTCGGAGTCCGTGAAAGCGGGCACGAATACCGGCACGCCTTTTTCGTAGGCGGATTTCAGAATGCCGCGCTCCTCCACGTTTTCGTGCAGGTGCTTGCCAATGGCGCGGTTCAGCTTCCAGGAGCAGGCCACCTCTTCCGGATTCCATCCCTCCAGGACACGGAAAACCACGCGCTCTACGTCGTCCAGGTTCTGCTCCGGTTCAATGGTGTCGTAGACGCGGTTGTAGCCGGCCTCGTAGAGTTCCTCATCCTTAAAATCCGGGTTGACCTGGAAGTGAGCCCGTCCGGTAGCCTCCACCAGACCGTGCGCCATGAGCGCGCCGGTGGAAACAATGGCCTTCACAATGCCGCGGTCAATCAATTCGGTGATGATCAGGCCCTGCTTGGCCACGGTCATGGCGCCTGCCAGGGTCATAACCACAAAGCAGTCCTTGTCGCGGGCCATGGCCTCCAGCACTTCCGCGGCCTCGCCCAGTTGCCGGCCGGTGAAGGCAGTCTTGCTCATGGCACGCACCAGGGCGTCCACCGAGCGGGTGCTTGCAAGGTCCAGCGGCTCCAGAGGCGTGAGCCGGTCAGCTACGGGATCATGCAGCTTGCGTTCTATGCCTTCGCCACCCATGTGGTTGCCGTGCTTCACCCGTCACCTCCACTGAGAATCTGTTTTCCTGGCGTGCCATCCCGAGCCAGGACTCGGCAAACCGATCCACACCCGAATCAAGGCCCGCCCTGAGCGCAGCCGAAAGGACCTTGAGTTTACCGCCTGCTCAAGGTTTGCAGGAAACAGCAAGCTATATCGTTGGCTTATGCCCCGTCAACACAGGTGACGCCCCGAGTACGCCAAGTCTGCGGAAGCAGACGCATCAATCCCCGCGCCTGCAGATCGGAGAGCAGAAAGCGCGTGCCACGCATGCCCGCCGCGCGGGCCAGAGCTTCAGCCGCCATGTAACCGCTGCGCACTGCGCCCTCCATGGTGGCCGGCCAGCCGGTGGCGGTCCAGTCGCCGGCCAGAAAGACGCGCGGCCAGGCAGTCACGGCGGGCGGGCGATGGCGGTCCACGCCGGGCGCGGGCGAATAAGTGGCGTGCACTTCTTTGATGACTGTGGCTTTCACCAGCCTGGCCTGGCGCGCCTGGGGAAAAAATTCCCCCAGCTCCCGCACTGCCAGTTCCACAATTTCATTGCGCGATGTTTCCACCAGGCTCTTGGAAGAGCTCACCACCAGCTCCAGATAACTACCGCCTTCCGCCGAACGGCCCAGCAGTTTCGACTTGTGAAACATCCACTGGATGGTGCGGTCGAGGAGCACAGCGTGCTCCAGTTCGGTTACCTGGCGATCGAACCACAAGTGAATGCCGGTGATGGGCGAGCTCTCCAGTTGCTCCGCCGCCCGCCGCAGCGGCTCGGCATCGTCGCCGCGCGGCAGCACCGCCCCTACCACGTTGAAAGGCAGGGCCAGCACCGCGAAGTCGCAGGTTAAGTCCTTGCCCGCGACGCACAGGCGCACCCTTTCACCTTCCCTGCTGAACGCCTCCAGCGGAGACCGCAGCTGCACTTCCCCGCCGCGCCCGCGAATATACTCCCCCGCCGCGTTGTAAAGCTCGGTTAGAGGCACGGTGGGCACGCCCATTCGCCCCGCCGCGGCGGACTTGAGAAACGATTCACGAAAGACCTGCGCCCCGTACCGCACCGAGCTGCGTTCCAGCTCCTCATTCAGGGCGCTGACCAGCACCACTTTCCAGAAGCGGTCAATGGCGCGCGCCGGCTGTCCATGGCGCTCCAGCCACTGGCGGAAGTTTTCGCTGCCGTTGTCCTCGGCGCCTCGGGCAATAGCCAGCATGGCGCGCGCAATCGCCAGCTTGTCGCCGGCTCCCAGCGATGGCGCCAGCAAGAACGAAGGCGCGGTGTGCAGGGGCGCGGGCAGCCAGGTGGGCGAAATAGCCGATTGCCGCCCCCCCGGCTCTACGAAAACCAGGCGCTCGAACCAGCGGATCTTTTCTTCCACCCCGATGCGGCGGTAAAAATCCAGCAGGTTGGTGCAACAACCCAGCAGCACGTGCTGGCAGTTGTCCACCACTTCGCCGGTGCCGGGATGCTGGTAGGAGGAGGCGCGGCCGCCAAGGTAGGGGCGGCGCTCGAAGAGGCTTACCCGAAAACCGGCTTGCGCCAGGGCGCACCCTGCCGCCAACCCCGCCAGGCCGCCGCCGGCAACCGCTACGGTGGGGGCGGGCTGATTGGCCGCGCCGCTCATGCGCTAAAGCGGCGCGCCAGGCCGCGCGTCAGAATACCCACCTTCTCCGCCCGGCTCAACCGCACTTTTTCCTTGAAGACGTCGTAATTGCACTCCGCGATCTTGTCCAGCAAGCGGCGGTAGATGCTTACCAGCACCCACAGGGCCGGCTGGCTGTCGGGCTCGATGAGCGGAATAAGTTCATCGGCGGCGCGGTAATAGCCGCGGGCCCGCTCCGCTTCCAGTTCCAGCACCGGGCGCAGGCGCTCCAACTCCGGACTGATCAGGCCTGAGGCCGCCAGGCCGAACATGGCCAAATCTTCCCGGGGCAGATAAATGCGGCTCATGGCCGCATCTTCCTTGACGTCGCGAATGATGTTGGTCAACTGGAAGGCCACGCCGCACTGCTCGGCCAGCTTTTCCGCCGCGGCGTCCTCATAGCCGAAAATGCGGATGCAGATGAGCCCCACCACCGAGGCCACGTGGTAGCAGTACTGGTAGAGCTGGTCGAAGGTCTGGAAAGAGAGCCTGAGCCCGGGTCCGTCGAGGGTCTCGCGCACGTCCATAGCTGTGCCTTCAACCAGGGAGTCGAGCAGTTCCGGCCTGATTTTGAAGACGCGTACCGTGTCCGCCAGCGCCAACAGCACGGGCTCGTCGCTCACACCGCCGGCCAGCACGGAGTGCAGTTGGCCGCGCCATTCCGCCAGCCGCGTCAGGCGCTCCTCCGGAAGCCGGCCGGGGTCATCGCTGAGGTCGTCGCAATGACGCATAAAGGCGTACACCGCGCTCAGGGCATCGCGCTTGTGCCGGGGCAGGGCCATGAAAGCGTAGTAAAAATTCTTAGCGGTCGAGCGGGCGATGCGGCGGCACACGCTATAAGCGGTGTTCAGCTGCGATTCAGTCACCGCCGCGGGCACGGCCTGGTCGCTGGCACTCATAGCAGTTTCCTCAGCCCGGCGCGGGCCACCAGCGCGAGCTTGCGCCCCTTGGAGATCACCGGCCGCCGGCCCAGCACATCGTAACCCTGGCGCTCGATGGCATCCAGAATGGCCAAGCCGCCCCGGCTGAACAGCTCGATGTCAATTGCCAGTTCAGAATCTACTTTCTGGGCCAGCGGCAAGCCTTTGTAGAACCACTCGCGGGCGCGCTCCACTTGGAAGCGCATGAGTTCCAGAAATTGCGGCGTGGCGCGCTGCTCGGCAATATCAGTCTCGCTCACACCGAAACGTCGCAGGTCTTCCAGCGGCAGGTAAATGCGCCCTTTGCCGTAATCCACGGTCACGTCCTGCCAGAAATTGGCCAATTGCAGCGCGGTGCAGGTGTAGTCGGAAAGCTGCTGCCGCTCAGGGTCACGATAGCCGCAGGCATACAGGACCAGGCGGCCCACCGGATTCGCGGAGTAATGACAGTAGCCCAGCACGTCGTCAAAGCTTTCATAACGGCTGACGCGCTGGTCCTGGCGGAAAGCCGTAAGCAGGTCAGCAAAGGGCTGGCGGGGAATGTCGCAGACGCGCACCGTTTCCGCCACGGCTACGAACACGGGATGACGCGGGCGCCCGGCATAGCAGGCGTCCAGCTCGCCTTCCCAGATGCCGAGCAACTGCAGCGCATGCTGCGGATTGCCTACCTCGTCGCCCAGGTCGTCAGATATTCGACAGTACGCATAAATGCTGTAGAAGTGTGGACGCAGGCGCTTCGGCAGGAACCAGGTGGCGACGGAAAAATTCTCGTAATGGCTGCGTGCCAGGCGCTCGCAATACGCCAGCGATTCCTGCAGCGACGGCGCCACCGAGGGAATGGCATATTCCGGGGGCAGCGCCCGCCAGCCAGGAGCATCGCTGGCGGCGAGAGACGGGGAGCCGTTGCTGGCTATGGATGGCATAAAGCTGCGGTCCCCAGTCGTCAATTGCGCCCTAGTGCCCGGGGATGATGGCGGTCTTGATGTCGCCGTTGCGATTCAGCATGTGGTGCAGCACCTGCTGCAAACGCGAAAGCGGCGCCTCCCCGGTGATGTAATCGTTGCCCCGGATTTTACGTTCCGCGATCAGGGCAAAGGCCCGCCGTACCGTTTCCGGTGTGTGATGGAACGTGGCCTTCAGCGTAATCTCCGAGTAGTGCAGCCGATTGGTGTCCAACTGCACCTTGGTGCCGCCGGCGCAGCCGCCAAAGAAGTTCACTGTGCCGCCCTTGCGCACCATCTCCACCGCCCACTCCCAGGCCTGCGGGCGGCCTACGGCCTCAACCACAATATCGGACCCGCGCTTCTCGCGCGTGAGCACGCGCACCGCGTCCACCGCATCCGCCACTTTGGTGATCTGCACCACGTCGTTGGCGCCCATGCGCTTTGCCGCCTGTACCTGCGAATCGCGCTTGACCACGGATATGACGTTGCAGCCGATCAGGCGCGCCACCTGCACAAACATCATGCCGATGGGCCCGCCGCCGATCACGGTAACCGTGTCGCCGATTTCGGGCTTGGTTTCATGCAGGCCGCGCAACACGCAGGCCAGCGGCTCGGTCATGGCCGCTTCTTCGAAGCTCACTCCCGGCGGCATAGCCAGCATGTTGGATTCGACAATGCGCCGTGGAATGCGGATGTACTCGGCGTAGGCGCCGTTGTTGAACAGCAGATCCTCGCACAGGTTTTCCTGGTGCTTGGAGCAGTAGAAGCAGGCCTGGCAGGGCGCGGAGTTCAACGCTACCACCCGCATGCCTTTGCGGAACCACTTCACGCCCGGCCCCACTTGCTCGATTACACCCGCCAATTCGTGGCCAAACAGCGCCGGGGGAACGATCATGCGCGCGTGGTAACCGCGCTGATAGACCTTCAGATCGGTGCCGCAGGTGAGCGCCACCTGCACCTTGATCAGCACCTCGCCTTCCCCCACCCGGGGAATGGGTACCTGCTCGATTTTGACGTCCTCTTTACCGTAGAGGACCGCCGCTGTCATCTTACCGTTCACTCTCAGTGTCCTTCCCATGCGCTGCCCGGCTGAATGACAATCTTCAGCGAGTCCGCTTGCGGATGCGCAGCTAAATTAAGGGCTTCCAGGCTCTGTTCTAAGGAGAAACGGTGGCTGATCAGCCCTTCCAGGTTCATTTCCCGGCTGAAAACAAAATCCACTGACTCCTCCTGCAGATCCACAGAAGCGCTATACGAACCCAGCAATATTTTTTCGTCAACGCAGACGGCGGCAGGGTCAATCACAGCCTCCCCATGCACTGTCTGCGCAAACAAGAGCACCCGCCCGCCCGGACGACAGGAGTCCATGGCGGACCGAATCAACTTGTTGCCCCCTACTGCCAGGATGACTGCGTCGGCCCCACGCCCCTCGGTGAGTTCCCGCGCTCGCGAAACCAGATCGGTTTGCGAAGCGTTTACCGTTTCCTGTAGGCCGAATGCCTTAGATATTCTAAGCCTCTGGGGAAACAAATCGGTAGTTATTACCCGTACCCCTGTCCTCTTGGCCAAAGACCCCAGGATGATGCCGATGGGCCCTTGTCCGATAACCACCACCGTTTCACCCGCTTGCAGTCGTAGGGTCGCAATTCCCTTCAGGCAGGTATTCACCGGCTCCACAAAGCACGCCTGCTCGAACGAGACTTCGTTCGGGATGCGTACGACTCCACGCTCCACAATCCATTCCATAACCCGCACATACTCGGAAAACCCGCCGCCGCTGGGCTCATAGCCCGCAGTGCAGCCGACTTTCTTGTACACCGGACACTGGGCAAACACCTTGTGACGGCAGTAGTAGCACTCTCCGCAGGGGATGTGGTGAAACGCCATCACCCGGTCACCGACGTCGAAGCCGGTAACGCCCGCCCCCACGGCCGCCACCACGCCGGAGGTTTCGTGGCCGAAAATGCGGGGTGCGGAATGGGAGCCGGTGGCAATCTTCTTCAAATCTGTGCCGCAAATGCCGCAAGTGTGCACCCGGATGAGCAACTCTCCGGCTCCGATATCGGGCACAGGCACCGTTTCCAGCCGCACGTCTTCCTTGCCGTAGTAGACAGCCGCCCGCATGGTGGCAGGAATCGCTGCTCCCCCCTGCTTCACGGTAAATTGGCCCGCTACTGCCATTAGTGTCGTCCCGTCCCCATGGGGTGAAGTTCCGTCTCCCCTACTCCGACGTTGGAAGCCGGCTGGTTGTACCACTCCAGCCAGGCGCACAATGCCTCCGCGGCGCGCTCACTATTGCGCTTCAGGCGCAGAAGCTTCCCCCAAAGCCAGGGCCGAATGGCGGCAAACATCACCAGCGCCCCGGACCGAAAACGGCCGTCGGAGGCAATGAACCTCTCCAGGCCCGGAAACTCGAAGTCGTAAGCATCGGAGACGGCTTTCACGGCCACAAAGCCGACTTTGCGCGCCACCGCGGCCCGTGCCACCGCGGCCGCCTCCATATCCACCGCGCTCGCGCCATAGGCCTTGGCGAGCTT
>DATJEH010000257.1:0-10776 GCA_035496875.1 Terriglobales bacterium
CCCTATTTGGTCTTGCTCCGTGTGGGGTTTGCCCTGCCCGCGGCATCGCTGTCGCGGCGGTGCGCTCTTACCGCACCTTTTCACCCTTACCCTAACCTTACGGCCAAGGCGGTATATTTTCTGTGGCACTCTCCGTCGACCGGGCTTGAACCCGGCCTCCCGGACGTTATCCGGCACACTGCTCTGCGGAGTTCGGACTTTCCTCCCCTGCCCGCCCCGAAAGGGGGCAGGAGCGGCCGTCCGGTCCGGCTGCCAACAAGCTGATTATAGCTGAGCCGGTTGTCTACCTGATAACCGGACTACTGCCCGGTGGCAACTGGCGGTTGCTTTCTGTGTCCGCAGTCACGCGAGCCTGCCTGCCGCTTTGATATCCTCCTCTCAGCCATGAATCCCACCGAGGCCATGCGCATCGCCCTGCTGTCCCTGTGGGCCAACAAACTGCGCTCCGTGCTCACCCTGCTGGGGGTGGTGATCGGGGTGGCGGCGGTAATCGCCGTGGTCACCTTCGTGAGCGGCATCAACGGCTACGTGGCCGAGCGTATCTTCCGCCTGGGCGCGGACGTCTTTATCATGGGCAAAACCAGCGGCGTGATCACCAACATTGACCAGTACCTGGAACAGAACAAACGCAAGGACCTGACCCTGGAGGACTACCGCGCTGTGCTCCAGGACTGCAAGCGGTGCACCTATGTGGGCGCCACCACCTTCAACGGAAACGGCCACGTGCGCTATGCTGAGCAGTCGAGCACAGACACCTGGGTGCGCGGCCTCACCCCTTCGATGGCGCCGATCATGGATCTCAACCTGGTCGAAGGCCGCATGTTCAATGAAAACGATCTGGAACGCGGCGCCGCTGTGGCCATTATCGGCAATGATATTGTGCAGAACCTTTTGCCCGGCATTGACCCCATCAACCGCGAAATTCGCGTGGACGGCAAACCCTACCTGGTGATCGGCGTGGGCGAAAAGGAAGGTAAAACCCTGGGGCAGAGCCGAGACAACTACGTTATTATTCCCATCACCACCTGGCTGCGCCAGTACGGTTACCACACCAGCATCCGCATCTCCGGCAAAGCGGCCGGAGTGGGCTCCGCCCTCGACGGCGCCATGGATGAAGCGCGCTCCATTCTGCGCGCCCGCCGCCACGATATGCCTGGCCAACCGGACAGCTTCGCGGTGGAAGACAACCAGAACTTCCTCAGTATGTGGGCCAACCTGAGCGGCACCTTCTTTATTGCCATGGTGGCCATTGCCGCCATTTCGCTGGTGGTGGGCGGAATTGTAATCATGAACATCATGCTGGTTTCGGTGACGGAGCGCACCCGCGAGGTGGGCATCCGTAAGGCCATGGGGGCGCGGCGGCGGGACGTGCTGCTGCAGTTTTTGATCGAGTCGGCCACCATGTCGGTGGTGGGCGGACTGATCGGCGTGGTTCTGGGGGCGACGGTGGCCAAGACCATCACCCTGCTGGTGGGCATGCCCTCCAGTATTAAGTTGTGGGCGGTGGCGGCGGGACTGCTGGTTTCAGCCAGCGTGGGCATTTTCTTCGGGGTGTATCCCGCGCGGCGGGCGGCACGTCTGGATCCCATCGCGGCTTTGCGATTCGAGCTATAAATTTCACCACGGAGGCACGGAGACACAAAGGAAAATTGATGGTTGACGATTTTCGATTGACGAATGGCGGCGCTGCACAGAATTGTGGCGAAGCACGGCCGGATTTTGATCAATCGTCAATGTCTTCGTGGTGAGCAGGTTTCGAATATGCGGCGCAGTGACTACACCGAGATCGTTCGCATGGCCCTGGACACTATTCGGGTCAACAAGCTGCGCTCGTCCCTTACCGTGCTCGGCATCGTGATTGGAGTGGCCGTCGTCATCGGCATTTCCTCTGTCGTGCGCGGCCTCAATGACAACGTGCGCGGCGTCATCGGCTCTATGGGCTCCAACCTCATCTTCGCTTTTCACATGGAGGTCTTCACCTTTGGCCGGCCTCCGGAGGAAATGCGCACCCGCAAGGAACTGACCTTCGGGGATGCTGAGGCCATGAAGGTGCTGCCCCACGTGAAGGCGGTGACCACGGGGGTGCGCTACTTCATGCCCGAGTTTGGCGCCGGCACCTTCGAGGTCAAATACCAGGGCCGCAAGGCCAAGAACGTCATCCTGGAAGGCGACACCGCCGCTGTAAAAGATGTTTACGACATGCAGATGCGCTCCGGGCGCTGGTTCAGCGAGATGGATGACGCCCGCCACGCGGCCGTGATCGTGCTCGGGCCGCACACCGCGGATACCCTCTTCCCCACCGGGAACCCCGACGGTAAAGAACTGCAAGTGGAGGGGCAATCGTTTGAAGTGGTGGGCGTGGCCGAGCCCCAGAAAACCGTGTTCGCCGGCGGCGAGAACCCGGAGGACAACAAAATTTTTTTCCCCCTGACCACCTTCCGCAAGCTGCACCCGGAGCAGAAGGCGCATTGGATCACGGTGAAGGCCACCTCCCATGAGGACATGCCCAAAGCCATGGATGAGATGCGCGAACTGTTGCGCCGCCGCCGGCACGTGCCCCCGGACAAACCCGATAACTTCGCCATCTTCACCCAGGATTCGTTCTCTGATTTCTGGAACGAGATCACGGGAGCCATTTTTATATTTATGTTCGCGGTATCCAGCGTCGGTCTGCTGGTAGGCGGCGTGGGAGTAATGAACATCATGCTGGTTTCGGTGACAGAGCGCACTCGCGAGATTGGTGTGCGCAAGGCGCTGGGAGCGCGCCGCCGCGATATCCTTTTGCAGTTCACGCTGGAAGCCATTACTCTGACCGCCATGGGGGGAATGCTGGGAGTGGCCGTGGGCGCGGCCATCACCTACGTCATCCCCGCGCTCTGGTCGTCGTTGCCGGCGCGCATGTCGGTCTTCTGGACCGGCTTCGGTTTCGGTTCGGCTGCCGCCGAAGGCTTGCTGTTCGGCATATATCCGGCGTGGAAAGCCGCCAATCTCGACCCTATTGAGTCGTTGCGCTACGAATAGCATCTGATGCGAATTCTCTTCATTCTGCAGATTGTTGCCGGAACGCTGGCGGCTTGCGGCATCGGTTTCTACCTGCTCTGCATCTGGAGCGCGCGCAGCTATCTGCACCTGCGGCGGCAGCCCGGCACTTTCCTGGGCGGGGACGAACCTTTTACCCCGCCGGTGAGCATTCTCAAACCCCTGCGCGGCTCCGATCCGCACATCTACGAGTGCTTCCGCAGCCATTGCCTGCAGGATTACCCGCAGTACGAACTCATTTTCGGAGTGGATGACCCCCAGGACCCGGTGGTCGCCGATGTGCAGCGGCTGCGGGAGGAGTTTCCCGGCGTGGCCATCCAGCTGGTGGTGTGCGGCCAGCGCCTGGGCGCCAATACCAAGGTGAGCAACCTCATCCAGATGGAGCAGGCGGCCCGCCACCCCTACCTGCTGGTCAACGATAGCGATATTCATGTGCCCAAGGACTACCTGCGGCGCGTCATGGAGCAGTTCCGCCAGCCCAAGGTGGGGCTGGTGACCTGTTTTTATCGCGGCATCGCCGGCCAAACCCTGGGTTCGCGGCTGGAAGCATTGGGCATCAGCGGTGAATTCATGGGCGGAGTACTGGCGGCGCGCCAGATTGAGGGCGGCATGCACTTCGCCCTGGGCTCAACCCTGGCGGTAAGCCGCCAGGCGCTCGCCGATATTGGCGGCTTTGCCGGCCTGCTCGATTACCTGGCCGACGATTTCGAACTGGGCTACCGGGTGGCGCGCGCTGGCTATGAGGTGGTGCTCGCCGATCTGGTGGTGGAAACCTTCGTCCCCGACTATAGCTTCGCCGACTTTCTGCAACACCAGATGCGCTGGGGGCGCAGCACCCGCGATTCCCGGCGCTGGGGCTATGTGGGGCTGATTTTCACATTCGGCTTTTTCTGGGCCATTCTGGCGGTGGCTTTTTCCCGCGCCGCGCCATGGGCTTGGGTCCTGCTGGGAATAGCGTTTTTTGTGCGCCTGATTACCGCGCTGATAGTGGGGGTGGGTGTGCTGCACGATACCCAAATCGTGCGCGACCTGTGGCTGGTGCCGCTGCGCGAGCTGGTGTCGGTGGCGGTGTGGGTGGGCAGCTTCTTCGGCCACACCATCACTTGGCGGGGAAAAAAGTTCCTGGTGCGCAACAAGCGCCTGGTGCCCCTGGACTCGCCTTCAGACAGCGGGTTTTAGCCACAGAGAACACAGAACGCACAGAGTAGAACCCTTCACTCAAAAGAAACACCAGGGAGCGCTGAATTTCGGGACATTGTGAGTTTTTTTGAATTGCTTTTACTCCGTGACCTCTGTGTCCTCCGTGTTGAAAGAGATCTACGGAGTGGCACGGTTGCTCAAGATATACTTTCCCCCGCTGTGCGCCAGTTCGTAAACGGTGACCCCTTCTACCTGTGGCGAATGCTCGCCCTCACTCCACAGAAACACCCGCCCCGGCCCCTGCCACAGTTTGATGAAAGAATCGTGGGTCTCAAACACCTGGGGCGCGTCGGGAAACTGCGAGCCGTACCACAAGTTGGCGCTGCGCGCGTGCAGGATGTGCACCGGAATCGCGGTGTAAAAGTTGAGCGTGGAGCCCTGTTCATATTCGCCGTCAATCACGATGGTGTCGCCCGGCCGATAATGCTGCTCGATCGCCAGGGCCAGCTTCTTGGAGGAAAGAATGGGTGCGAAGGTAACGAAGGCGGAGTGCACGCCCAGCAGCAGCACCACCGACATTGCCGCCAGCGCCAGGTTGCCGCGCGCCGGCCAGCCACGCTGACGCAAGTACCAGTTCAGCGCCGTGCCCAGCACTAGGGCGAGGGCGACGGCCAGCAACGGTCCACGAAACGCGCCCAGCGCCTGCGGGGTGAGATCAAAAACATGGCCGAAGGAGAGCACGTAGGAGGTGGCCGCGCGCTGGTGCAGCAGATCGGAAAGTTCCACACCCGGGGGCGCAGTCTCTGAAAGCCGCAGCATGATCATGGCGGTGACGAAGCCCGCAATCCCGATCACCAACAGCACCAGCGAGGAGATGCGCCCGGCGCGGCGCTCGCGGCTGCCCGGCGCGGAAGCGGACTCGCGCTCCATCCACCCGCCCACCAGCAGGGCAATTGCCGGCAGTGCCGGCAAGTTGTAATACTCCTGGCGGGTGGAAAAGCTGAAGAACACCATGATCACCAGCGCCCACGCCAGGAACAGCACATTGGCGCGGTCGCGCGCGCTCAAGCTCGACCGCAGTACCCGCAGGCGCACGGGCACCGCGCGCACCGCCTGCGGCAGAAACACGCTCCACGGCGCCAGCCACAGCAGCAGCAACGCCCAGAAAACCACCAGGGGCACGGTGCCGTAGTCGCGCGGCACGCGCTCATTCAGATAGCGCAGGAAGTGCTCGTTCACAAAATAGAACCACAGGAATCCGCGCACCTGCCCCTGCGTGGGGTTGCGCAGCGCCGCCAGAATGTGCCAGGGCGCGGCGACGGCCAGAAACACCAGCGTGCTGGAAACCAGGCGCATGCGCCCCAGGTGGCGCAGCTTGCCGGTGAGCAGCAGGTAAAACAGAATGATGGCGCCGGGAAAGACCATGCCAATCAGGCCCTTGGTCAGAACGTTCAGCGCGGTGGCTGCGGCCAGGCCCCAGCAGGCCAGGCGCGAGGGCGGACTCTCTTCTTGTCCCTGCAGGAAGAAGTCGAAGCCCAGGGTCAGCCACAAAGCAACCAGCACGTCAGGAATCTGAAAACGGGTGTAGATATAAATGCCGAAGCAGGCGCCCAGCGCCAGGGCGGAATAGAGACCGCCTTCGGGGCCGAACACCCGCCTTCCCAGGCGGTATGTGACCAGCAGCAGGGCGAGCACCCCCAGCGCCAGCGGCAGGCGCGCGCTCCACTCGCTCACGCCAAAAGCCTGGAAGCTTGCCGCCATGCCCCAATAGAGCAGCGGCGCCTTTTCCAGGTAACGTATGCCGTCAATGTGCAGGGTGACCCAATCATGGCGGACCAACATTTCCCGCGCCGCTTCCGCGTGTACCGAGTCAGCGTCGTCCAGCAGGGCCGGCTGGAAAAGGCTGGAAATATAAATGGCGGCCCATACCACCACAATCAGGAGCACATACGCGCGGGAGCGCGCCTTAGCTGCGCTGCGCAGGGTAGGAGAAGGCAGACCGACCGCCGGGACTGATGGGCTCATGCCGAAACATTTTGATTATATGTGAGCCCAGCAGAGAGGAGCCCGGCAGATCGAAACAGCGGTCCCTCTGCCGGGCGCGCGGAAGTTGCCAGCTAAAACCAGCTATTCGCCCTTTTCCTTGGCGCTGGGCGGCAACAGCCCGTTCAGGCGGAGATACATGGCCGCCTGGGAATAATGGTCGGCCCAGTCGTCGGTCAGACCGATAGCCGCGCCCGCCTTGGGCATCTCTCTGCCTCCCCACATCTTCACCTGGGTGCCAAGGTCCGAATCGTTGACCTTGCTCAGTGCCGAGGTGCAAAAGGCGAATGAACTCTTCAGCGCCGCTACCAGGGTGGCTTTGGGATCGGTGGCACTCAGCTTGGTCTTGCCTTGTTTGGGTGCCTCGGTTCCGGCGATGCGGGAACACATGAAGTCATTGGATTCCACCACGTGCGTTACCAGCGTGCCGAACGTCATCTGCTGCGAGGTGGGACGGAAACCGTACTTGCCGTCCGGCATTTCCTCAGCCGCTCCCACCAGGTTCTTCTCCTGCCGCTGCATTATGTGGCGCACGCTGTCCATCACCGGATTGGACTGCCCCGCCGCCAGACACGAGACTGCTAATGCTACTGCCAACCCACAGATTGCTTGCTTCATCCTCACCCTCCGTTACAATGCGGCCAACAGGATAAACCCAAACACCGGAATTGACGATTGCAGTTTGAAGATTGACGATTGGCACACCCAGGAACAGGGTTCTTGTTTTCTGGACCAGAGCGCCGGGACTGCACCATTGATGGTTCATGAACTCACGCAGCAGAGCGTAGACTTCGGGCAGAAGCCTTATTCCGCGCTGATTTTTAACTCGTCAACCTCCTTCAATCGCCAATTGGCTTGCCCGCCTGCAAACCCTCGCCCACTTTCCGCATCTTTTGTTCTTTAGCCGCCACCCGGCTTACTTTTGCGGTAGGCTGGGATGAAGCTGAACCCGAATTTTTCACAGGAGGCAGTGATGAAGGCATTTCTCTTTGGACTGGGAATGGGCATCGGTCTCGGCGTTCTATTCGCCCCCATGAGTGGCCAGGAAACTCGCGACAATATTGCTGAGCGCGCTACCGATCTGGCCAGCTCTGCTCGTGAAACCTTTGAGCAAGGCCGGGAAAGAGTCCGCCGTGGCGTCAGCACTTTGCGCGGCGAAGGCGAAACTCGGCCCACCGGCACTGAAGCTCCCTCGGCGTAACAGGCCTCAATTGACGATTGCTGATTGACGCTTGACGAATTCCGACTTGAATCTGATGCCGGGATGTAGCGGCGTACCGGACGATTCCAATCGTCAATCGAAAATCGTCAATTGTTCTCAGTGTTTCCGTGTGAAAGCTCGGTTTTAAGGTTGGGGAGGCGTACCAGGCATAGCGGTCACCCCCATGCTGCCGTCGGGATGGCGTTCCAGCGCCGGCGCGTACAAACCAAGTTCCTGCCGCCGCCACCATAATCCCTGCCGGCGCTGGGTGGCCATGTCCGTGAACCAGTATTGCCACAGCACGGCTCGTACCTGCGTCGGCGCCTTGTTGGCGAAAGGATTACTGGCAAAAAGCGAAAGCACTTCGGGATCGTTGATCAGCAACAATTCCTCGCTGTGCGCCACCCACAGGTTGTCGCGCCAGTTGTCCAGCGAAGCGAACCACAGGTTCCAGTCGAAACGCGGCTGGTAGGGCGCATAGATTCCCGGCGGCTTTGCCGGGTCTTGGGGCTTGTAGCGAAAGGGGTACGCCAACCAAGTTTTTCCATCCTCCGAGCCCTGGAATTCAATTTCGTAGCGGGCACGGGTCATCACCGCAAACAGGCCGTAGCGGTTGGCGACGCGAAAAGGCTCCAGAGCCGCCACCGGTTGCGTAGGTAGCGGCAGATGGGGGAAGAACATCCACAGAAGCAGTACGCTGGTGACGTAGAAAATCCACGAGAGCAGGACCGCGGTTATGGCCAGGCGGATGGCGGAAAGGTGTTGCCGCACGCCTAAAAGACGGCCGCCCTCGCCATTCAAAGCCGCTTCCGCAGGGAGTTCGGCGGGAGGTGTGCCGGCCAGCCTGCTTTTCAGCCACTCGCCTATGCGCCGCGGGCGCGCCAGTGCCAGCGCCCCGTCATCCAGCAGCAGGAATCCCAGGCTGAGCACCAGGTAATTCAGGAAAGTATAATTGGCGGTCAGAATAATGCCGATTTCAAACGGCGTCACGATGAGGAAGGCCACCGCCCGCAGCCGCCGCCAGGGTACAAACATCAGGAACACAATGCCCAGCTCAACCGCGAAGGTCAGACCGACAGTAAAGGCATGGAACCCATGCGGCAGGTGCTGCACATACCAGCCAATCCAGGTGGGCAGCGGCCCGTTCTGGTAATACTGGTCCATAGCGGTGAAATGCCGCCATTGCGGGTCGCCACTGAGCAGTTTGACGCAGCCGGATTCGAAGTAAATTCGGAACCACTCCCACTGCAGCAGAAAAAACGCGGCCCGTGAGGGTGGATGGCCGCGCCCCAGGCCGGGCCGCAGGCCCGGAGCGGCAAAGAACAGCGCGATAAAGCCCGCCTCCAGCAGCATGCCGTCTGACTGATAACTGGAGAAATCCTGCAGCGCCGCCACAAACGAGAGGTATGACACAAAACAGACCAGCAGCATGGCCCGCGGCCACAAGTTGATGGTGAGCAGCACCGCCGCCGCCATGCCGATCCAGCACACCAACTTCAGCGCCAGGTCGCTGCTGCTCAGCCAGAACACCGTGGGCGCATACCAGTAGCGTTCCACCGTGCCCAGGTGCTGGGCCAGGTAGCGCAGGTAGTCGTTGGCGGGAAGAATGCCGTTGGGCCCGATAAGCCCGGTGACCTGAAAAAGCAGGGAGAAGAAAGCGGAGTAGTAGATCAGACCCAGGGCGCGCAAAAAGATCCAGCGCGCGCCCAGGTGGCCATGCTCGCCGCTGGGGCCGGGTCCAAAAAGCCAGCGCACAGGAGAAACTGCGCTGTCAGGCATGCAGGGAGTTTATAACGTGGGAGACTTAAGTGGGCACAGGCGCCCTCGCCCGTGCGGTCGGGCGTAGCCTGACTATCCGGTGAGCTGAACTCGCCCGGAAATCCGAGAGCCTTCCCTGAGCCTGCCGAAGCGGCTGTCCCCACGCTTGCAGCTTGTCTTAGCCCGGCCTGTGGAACAGGGCAATGAATTCCACGATCAGGATGATGACCACCAGCACTTCCACGGCGAAGGCGCGCGCCTGGTGGAACTGGTCCACCATGAAGCGGTAGAGGTCTTCGGCGGTGCGGATTTTCTGGTTGACCAGGTTCTTGTAGTCAATCACCCCCACCTTGGCGGCGGCCAGGCGGTAGAGGCGGGCGGAAAACATGTCGCTGAGGAACTTAATGGCGTTGTCGGCACGCTCCGAAAGCTCAGTCACGTCCAGCAGTACGGTGTGCAGGCGGGTGGCCTCCCGAGCCAGGCGCCAGCGCCGCCAGAAGCGGGTTCCCTTGTCCAGCGAGCGGTACACGCCCTCCAGTTCGCGGGTGAGAAGTTCGTCATAATGGCGGAACTCCAGCAGCTGCGAGTTGGCGTACTCCAGCAGTTCGGTGGCGGTCTCCGCCCCGGCGGCGGTGTCGTAAACGAAGGCGGCGTTCCAGCCGATGACCGCCAAGTCATTGGGGTAATAGGAAATGCTGGACTGCAGCACCTCGTTGCGTTCATTGTCGGAAATGGCGCCGGTTTCGCCGCGAACGATCTGCGCGATGGACCCGCCGTTGCGCGCCAGCAGCTCTGAGGCTGAAGGGTTTCCCGTCACCTGCCGCGCCTGGAAAATGAAATAGTCCTCGCTTAGCCAATCTTTGTAGGGCTTTACCAGCGCGGGGCGGGCGCGCTCCAGCTTCTGCTGAGCTATGGCGGTGGCATGCCGGTCGAAGTCCCCGTCCCACATCCAACTGCTGGCCAACTGCACCAGGCTTTGCCACTCGCCCGCGAAGGGCAGCTCGAAGATGATGCTCACTACCCCGTAGTCGTAATACTTGATTTGCGCTTCCAGGCGCTCCCCGTGAGCCAGAACGATAGGGTCAACCCGCTCCACCACCGGCGGACGGGCAAATCGCACGTAAGCCGGGGCGGCGCTCTTGAAGGTGGGGGCGACGGGCCGCGCGCCCACGATCCGCCGCAGCTCTTCCAGGTGGATCTCCTCGCAAACGTCGTAGAGGATCATCACCAGGATGGAGCCCTGCACCGGCACCAGCGCAGGCACAATTTCCTGCGCCTGGCTCTGCGCCGCAGGCTGGGGCAGCGTCTGAATAGCTGCTTCGTCCTGACTGGCCGGGATGGCTGCCTGCTCCGCCATGGTACCCGCTATTATCCTGTTCCCGCTCTAGGGATGGCAACGGGTAAACCGGCCTTAGCGCAGCTAAGTTATTGTTGAGAAGGCAGTTATATTGCCAGCTCGGGGCTGGGGGCTGCCTCGGGACTGGTGCGACCGCCCATTTCGGGAAGTCTTGGCTGTTACACTCGGCTGGTGATTCCCGGATTCGCCACCTCTGAAGGCACGGCCCGCTATCGGGACCGCTTTCCCAAGTTGCGGG
>DATJEH010000258.1:0-10022 GCA_035496875.1 Terriglobales bacterium
AACAATCCTGGCGCTGGAAGATGGGCGCATCTTCCGGGGCAAAGGTTACGGTGCGAAAGCCGAGTGCTACGGCGAAGTCGTTTTTAATACATCCATTACCGGCTACCAGGAAATCTTCACCGACCCCTCCTACGCCGGGCAAATAGTGGTTCTCACCAACCCTGAAATCGGAAATTACGGCACCAATCCTGAGGATATTGAGGCCAATCGTCCTTACATTGAGGGCCTGGTGGTGCGCGAATTCTCGCGCGTAGCCTCCAACTGGCGCTCGCAGGAAGTAGCCGAGGAATACCTGGAGCGCTTCAAGATTCCGGTTATCTCAGATATTGACAGCCGCGCCCTGGTGCGCCATTTGCGCGACCACGGGGTGATGCGGGGCGTGATTTCTTCGCTGGAGAGCGACACCGAAAAGCTGGTGGCCAAGGCGCGCGCAATTCCTAAGATGGACGGCACCGATCTGGCCAAAGTAGTCACCACCAAGCAGCGCTACATCTGGGATGTGGGTGAGCGCTCCCACGAACCCACCGAAGTAGTAGGGGTGAAGGACGCGCCGCCACGATTTGAAGTAGTGGCTTATGATTATGGTATTAAACATAATATTCTACGTAAGTTACGTGCCGATGGATGCCGGGTAACGGTGGTGCCGGCGGAAACCAGTTCGGAAGATGTGTTGGCGCTGAAACCGGACGGCATTTTTCTCTCCAACGGGCCCGGGGACCCCGAGCCCTGCCGCTACGCCCAGGAAAACATTCGCCGGCTAATCGGCCGCGTGCCCATCTTCGGCATCTGTCTGGGACACCAATTGATCGGGCTGGCGCTGGGCGGCAAAACCTACAAACTCAAGTTTGGGCACCATGGCGGAAATCATCCCGTGAAGCAGCTCAAGAGCGGGAAGGTGGAGATTACGGCGCACAACCACAACTTCGCGGTGGATCCGGATTCGCTGCCGCAAAGCGAAGTCGAACTTACGCACATGGACTTGAACGACAACACGCTGGAGGGCTTGCGGCACCGCAACTTGCCGCTGTTCAGCGTGCAGTATCACCCTGAAGCTTCGCCGGGGCCACACGACAGCCATTATTTATTCAAGGATTTTGTGAAGATGATGGAGGAGTGGAGAGGCGGAAGCGAGTAGGCGCGAGATTTGGACATCAGTGAGTTGGTTTGAAAGGGCGCGGCTTTGAGGGTTTCGGAAAGGAAACGCAAGGTCCTTCGACTTGCGCTCAATTCGCTCCGCTCCATCCGCGCTTGCTCAGGATGACAATCAATAAAGGGAGTGCGGATGCGCGCCACCGAGGAGTGGAACTGAGAACCGGGAACTGCTTTGATGCCTAAACGCAAAGACATATCGAAAATCCTGATTATCGGCTCGGGACCGATTGTGATCGGCCAGTCGGCGGAGTTCGACTACTCGGGCGCGCAGGCCTGCAAGGCGCTCAAGTCGGAAGGTTATGAAGTAGTGCTGGCCAACTCTAACCCGGCCACCATCATGACCGACCCGGAATTTGCCGAGCGCACCTACATTGAGCCGCTGACCCGCGATTACCTGGAAGAGATTCTTCGCATTGAGTCGGAGATGTGCGACGGCAAGGGTTTCGCGCTGCTGCCCACAGTGGGCGGCCAGACGGCGCTCAACCTGGCGGTGGAGCTGGCCGACGGCGGCATTCTCGACAAGTACAACGTGCAACTCATCGGGGCCAAAATCGGGGCCATCAAAAAGGCGGAAGACCGGCTATTCTTCAAAGACGCCATGCTGAAGATCGGCCTCGACGTACCCAAGTCGGCGCTGGTGAACAACCTGAAAGACGGCATGGAGTTCGCCGGCAAGATTGGCTTCCCGGTCATCATCCGCCCATCGTTCACGCTCGGCGGCACCGGTGGCGGACTGGCTTACAACCGCGAAGAGCTGCTGCAGGCGCTGGCTCGCGGCCTCGACCTTTCGCCGGTGCACGAAGTCCTGATCGAAGAGTCGGTGCTGGGCTGGAAGGAATATGAACTGGAGGTGATGCGCGACCTGGCGGACAACGTCATCATCATATGCTCCATCGAGAACTTCGATCCCATGGGCGTGCACACCGGGGACTCCATCACGGTGGCGCCGGCACAGACGCTGAGCGACCGCGAGTACCAGGCGATGCGGGACGCCGCCATCGCGGTAATTCGCGAGGTGGGCGTGGAGACCGGCGGCTCGAACATCCAATTCGGGGTGCATCCGGAAACCGGGCGCCAGGTGGTGATCGAGATGAACCCGCGCGTCTCGCGCTCCTCGGCGCTGGCTTCCAAGGCTACCGGATTCCCCATTGCCAAGATAGCGGCCAAGCTGGCGGTGGGCTACACGCTCGACGAAATCACCAATGACATCACGCGCAAAACGCCGGCGTGCTTCGAGCCAACGCTCGATTATGTGGTGGTAAAAATTCCCAAGTGGCAGTTCGAAAAATTCCCCGGAGCCGACGAGGGGCTGGGCCCGCAGATGAAGTCAGTGGGCGAGGTGATGGCTATCGGCCGCACCTTTAAAGAGTCGCTGCTCAAGGCGGTGCGTGCGCTGGATACCGGCAAGCGCCCGGGCAGCGAGCAGATTGAGCCCAGGATCCTCACCCAGCGGCTGGTTACGCCGCACCCCGAGCGGTTGTCTTACATTCGCTACGCCTTGCGCCAGGGCATGACAGTGAAGCAACTGGCCAAGATGACGTCGATTGATCCCTGGTTCCTTTACCAACTGAAGCAGGTCACGGACATGCAGCTGGAGCTGGAGAAATACCCAGCTGAGAACGTCCCTGGGCCGATGCTGCGGGAAGCCAAGCGCATGGGGTTTTCCGACGCGCGCCTGGCCAACGTGTGGCGCCTGGAGAACGGGCATTCCGGCGCGGAGAAGGTGCGCCAGTTGCGCAAAAAGAACGGCTTGGCGCCGGTCTTCAAGCGGGTGGATACCTGCGCCGCGGAATTTGAGAGCTTCACGCCCTACCTTTACTCCACCTACGAAGAGGAAGATGAGGCCACGCCCACCGCGAAAAAGAAGGTGATGATTCTGGGAGCGGGGCCGAACCGCATCGGACAGGGAATTGAGTTCGACTACTGCTGCTGCCACGCTTCCTTCGCCCTGCGCGAGGACGGTTACGAGACAGTAATGGTGAACTGCAATCCTGAAACCGTGTCCACCGATTACGACACCAGCGACCGGCTGTACTTCGAGCCCCTGACGGTGGAAGACGTGTTGTCGGTATATGAACACGAAGCGGCGGGCGGCGCGCCGGTAGGAGTGATTGTGCAGTTCGGCGGGCAAACCCCGCTGAACCTTTCGCTGCCGTTGAAAGCTGCGGGAGTGAGCATCATCGGCACTTCACCGGAATCCATTGACCTGGCGGAGGACCGCAAGCGCTTCGGCAAGCTGCTGGATGAACTGCAGATTCCCCAGCCGGCGGGGGCCATGGCCACCTCGGTGGAGGAAGCGGTGGAAGGGGCGCGCCGCATCGGCTACCCGGTGCTGGTGCGGCCGTCCTACGTGCTGGGGGGGCGGGCCATGGTCATCGCCTACGATGACGAATCGGTCATCCGCTACATGAAGGAGGCGGTGGAGTACTCGCAGGAGCGGCCGGTGCTGATTGACCATTTTCTGGAGGATGCCATCGAGGTGGACGTAGATGCGCTCTCCGACGGGGAAGACGTGGTTGTCGGGGGCATCATGCAGCACATTGAGGAGGCCGGCATCCACTCCGGCGACTCTTCCTGCGTGCTGCCCGCGGTGGACATCCCCGATTACCTGCTGGCCACCATGCGCGAGTATACCTTCCGCCTGGCGCGGGCGCTGAAAGCGATCGGGCTGATGAACATCCAGTTCGCCATCCCGCGCAATCCCATGGAGAGCGCGCTGGGCGCGAACGGCAAGGGTGAAAGAGTGTACGTGCTGGAGGTGAATCCCCGGGCTTCACGCACGGTGCCTTATGTTTCCAAAGCCACGGGCGTGCCCCTGGCTAAAATCGCGGCTCGCCTTATGACGGGGCGCAAGCTGCGGGAGTTCCTGCCGGAAAACGTGGAGCGCGCCACCGACCTGGGAACAGGAAACTGTTATTACGTGAAATCGCCGGTATTCCCGTGGTCCAAATTTCCCGGAGTGGACACGGTGCTGGGCCCGGAGATGAAGTCCACCGGCGAAGTGATGGGTGTGGGCGATAGTTTCGGCGAAGCCTTCGCCAAGGCGCAGCTGGGCGCGGGCCAGACGCTGCCCACCAGCGGCACCGTATTCATCAGCGTGACCGACCACGACAAGCCGCACATCGCTGCCGTGGCTAAAAAGTTTGTGGATCTGGGCTTCAGGCTGGTGGCCACCAACGGCACCGCCGACGTGCTGGAGGCCGCTGGGCTGGCGACCGACCGCGTGTACAAGGTAAAAGAGGGCCGCCCCAACGTGGTCGACCTGCTGAAAGGCGAGAGGATTCAGCTGGTCATCAACACTCCGCATGGGCTGGAGCCGTGGTTCGATGAGAAAGCCATCCGGCGCGCCACGGTAACCCATCACATCCCCACCATTACTACTCTCTCTGCCGCGCGTGCGGCCGCGGAGGGCATTGCCGCCCGCCAGCGTGGCCAGATCAGCGTGCGCGCCTTGCAGCAGTTGCACGCAGAACGGCTGGCTTCGGTAGAGAAATAATCTCACCGCGGAGACGCCGAGAACGCCGAGAGATGCAATCACTTCAAAACCTTTTATCACTTGTCATCTTGAGCGCAGTGGTACGATTCGCTTGCGAATCGCTCTGCGCAGTCGAAGGACCCGCTTGCACGACTGGAGACGCAAGGTTCCTCGACTCGCGCTCCCTTTCCCGCAAAGCGGGATGGGTCGGCGCTCGGGATGACAGTGTGAAATGCGGCCTGAGCGTCCTCTGCAGTTTTCATTTTCTGCCGGTAAAACTACAATAACGCCATGCTACTGCACGGTATTTTTCCGCCGATTACCACGCCGTTCTACCCTGACGGACGGGTGTATTACAAGAAGCTGGAAGCCAATGTGGCGCAGTATTCGAAGACGCCGGTGGCGGGCCTTGTGGTGCAAGGCTCGACCGGCGAGGCCATCATGCTTTCCGACCAGGAACGCCGCGACGTATTCAAAGCGGCGCGGGAGGCGGCGGCACCGCACAAGGTGCTGATTGCCGGGACGGGCATCGAATCCGCCATTGAGACTCTGCGGCTCACGGAATACGCGGCCAGCCTGGGCTACGACGTGGCTATGGTGCGCACCCCGCACTACTTTAAGGCGCAGATGCATCCCCTCAACATGGCGACGTTTTTCCGCGCCGTAGCTGACCGCTCGCCGCTGCCCATCATGATCTACAACTTCCCCGGGGCCACCGGTTATGACATTCCAGCGGAAGTGGTGATGGAGCTATCCGGGCATGCCAACATTATCGGCATCAAGGAATCGAGCGGCAACCTGGAAAAGATCCGCCAAATGGTAGAGGGCACTCGCCAGGTGAAGCGCACAGTTACGGTGACGGAGGTATTCGCGGCGGTTACCGGGCGCATGCTGGCGATGGAGCCGGCTTCCGCCAATGGCGATGTGGTGCCGGTGGGAGCTCTGGCAGGGACGGCGGCAACGGCGGTGCAGGCCCCGCCCAAGTTCAAGACCCGGACCAAGGAGGTGGGATTCCAGGTGACGGTGGGGGCGGCGCACCAACTGGAACCTTCGCTGCAACTGGGGGCGGTGGGCGCAATTCTGGCCTTTGCCTGTCCGGCGCCGACGGCGTGCTTTGAGATTTACGCGGCCTTCAAGGAAGGCGACCATGCCCTGGCCAAGGAGAAACAGCAGCGCATCAGCGAGGCCGCCAAGCGCGTGGTTGCCGACCTGGGGGTTGCGGGCGTGAAGTATGCCATGGACCTGAACGGCTACTTCGGCGGACCGGTGCGGCTGCCGCTTCTGTCGCTCAATGCCGAGCAGAAGGCGGAAGCAGAGCGGCTGATGGCGGGGATTAAGAACTAGGTTGCAAAGATTCGCGGGTTCCACGGCTTCCCGAGCCGAAAAGGGCGGGGCAGAGCCCCGCCCCCACAATAGCTAGGCGATACGGCGTTTGCGGTTGGGTTTGGTGACATGCACGGAGCGGCTGCCGCCCGTCTGCGGTTCTTTCTCCCCATCACCAGCTTCCTCCAGGTCACGCGTGTCGGCCTGGGTCGTGGCTTGGGGACGTCGTTCCGGGGTCACGGCTGAGCCGCGCCCGGCGAACTGCTCTTTCTTCTGATCGGACCGTTGCTGGTCGGAGCGCCCGCGCCCCTTTTGCGTACTGGCGTCAGTGCGCTTGTCCTCGGGATGCAGGTTGAGCGGGTGAGTGCCCGGGTCTTCTCCCTCGGCGCGTCCGCTGGCCGGGTCCACGATGTAAAGAAGGTCGGTCAAGTCGGTGGCGTGCTCCTCCTCATCCTTGAGAATGCCTTCCATAAGCACGCGAGTAGTGGGATCATTGTCGGCAAAATGGCGGATCATTTCCGTGTAAACCTGGATGACGACGCGCTCGGCGACCAGGTCTTCGCGAATCATGTCGGCCAGGGTTTCCCCTTCAATATATTGCGAGGCGGAACGCTCCAGCAGATTGCGGGGATTGAAGTCGGGCTTGCCGCCCAGTTGTTGAATGCGTTCGGCGATGCCGTCAGCGTGTTCGCGCTCGGCGTCGGCATGCTCTTTGAACTCGCCGGAAACCGACTTGCCGTGCACGCCTGTGGCCATGAAGTAATGGTGCATGTAGCGCAGGACGCACACGATTTCGGTGGCCAGCGCCTGGTTCAGAATGTCAATGGTTTGTTCTTTATCTCCGCGATAGGAGTCGGTGACCGAGCCGTCCTCGATACCGCGGCGGGCACGCTCGCGAAGCTGCTCAACGTCTTCGATGAATTGCGCCATACTCACCTCACTGGGAATTTTTGCCGGGAAAGGATGATTCTCTCTGGCAAGGGGTTAGATTCGGGCAGCGCGAGGTGCAGATGCCCGAAGTGCAGTCGTCAGTCGCTCGTCCCAGATGGTTCGCCCGAGCGGGGGATCACCGCGAACAGCCAAGAGCCAAGCACTGACAAGCGCCTCACGGTGACTCGCGTAACCAGCGCGGCCACCGGCGTAATCTTTACCGGTTCTGGTGGTGGCGCTAAAGTCGGGGCGTGATGCAAGAGCAAGGTCACGACACCTCGCGGCTGGCGGAAGGGGAACCGGGGGACGGGCCGGAAGCGGAACCGGGCCGGTCTGACCTGGCCGGTGGCCGCCGGACGGGGTTGGGGAGCGTGATCCTGCGAGGCGCGACGGTATTGCTGGAACTGCTGACATGGTGGCCGGAGGCGGCTTCGGCTGGCCAGGCATGTGTGACGGTCTTGCAGGGCCGGCAGGGTGCCGATCGCGAATAAACAGGCAAACAAACAACTAACCAGCTAAGAGCGGGTGATCAGAGCCGGGGAGAGAAGAGCTCCGGTGCTGGTCGCCCGCAATGATTTGCGGCCCTCGGCCGCCGTCTTAAGGGGCGAGGACGCCCGCCGGCAAGCCGCCGGCGCTACCCGATGAGGTGCGCTTACAGGCAACTTGCATCCCGGGCAAGCCCTCAGTATCATGTAGAACGAACGTTCGATAAGCCTCCAGGGGTGGGGGCGCTCAACTCAGCATGGCTTCCGCGACTCGCTCCAGTTCGCTCTCCGGCCGCGGCTCGGCCCGGGTTTCCGCCGGGCAGGGCACGCGCTTCGACCGGCGCCTGGCCAAGATCCTGCAGCACGCGACCGAGGTGTTCTGCGAGAAGGGTTATGAGGGCGCTTCCATGCGCGACCTCTCGCGAGCCACCCGCATGTCGCTGGCCGGCCTTTACTACTACTTCGATTCCAAGGAAAAGCTGCTCTACCTGATCCAGAAGTACACCTTCAGCACCATCCTGGAGCGCCTGCGCGAGCGCATGGAAGGCGTGACCGATCCCGAGCAACGGGTGCGCATCTTCATCCAGAATCACCTGGAATATTTCCTGGCCAACCAGAAGGCGGTGAAGGTGCTCTCTCATGAAGATGACGTGCTGAAGAACGGCTACGGCTCAGAGATCGCGGCCATCAAGCGCGAGTACTACCGCATTTGCCTGGAGCTGGTGGATGAGCTGAAGCGGGCGCAGGGATTAGAATTCTCCAGTCGCATCGCCGTGCTCAGCCTGTTCGGCATGATGAACTGGATTTACACCTGGCACAACCCGCGGGTGGACGCCGACGCGGGCGACCTGGCAGGGGAAATGGGCGACATTTTCCTGCATGGAGTATGTCGCAGCCGAGGGAATCCCGGGCCGCAGGCAAAACGAGCTCGAGTGATGTGAGAGCGAATTTATCAACCACAGACGGCACAGAGTACACAGAGAAACGGAAATATATACGAGTTGTTGGGAAAATTGTTTCAGAACGACAAGAAATGAACTCTCAGTGTGGCCTCTGCGTCCTTTGTGGTTAAAAAGAGTTCTCTAAAGGAGCATTGCACATGGCAACGACAACCCAGCCGGTAAGCGCCGAAACCACCAAGCAGCTGATCAATTACCGCACCGACTCGGGCGTGGCGGTGATCGAGATGAACGACCCGCCGGCCAATACTTACACCTACGAAATGATGCGGCAGCTGGAGGACGCCATCCTGCGGGCGCGCATGGACAACAACGTTTACGTGCTTCTGCTGACGGGAGCCGGCGACAAGTTCTTCTCCGCCGGAGCCAACATCAAGATGCTCTCCACCGTGGACCCGACCTTCAAGTATTACTTCTGCCTGCACGCCAACGAAACCCTGCTGCGGTTGGAGCACACGCCCAAGCTGGTGATTGCGGCGCTCAACGGCCACACTGTGGGCGGGGGGCTGGAGATCGCCATGGCGGCCGACATCCGCATCGCGAGGAAGGATTCGGGAAAGATCGGGCTGCCGGAAATCAACCTGGGCGTGCTGCCCGGCACCGGCGGAACGCAGCGCCTGTCGCGACTGGTGGGGAAGAGTAAGGCCATTGAGCTGATGGTGACGGGCAATACCTACACCTTCGAAGAGGCGCTGGAGTACGGCATTATCAACGACATTTACGACCGGGAAAACTTCATGGAGAACATCATGGAGTACGCCCGGCAGTTCTGCCCGCCTAATAAGGCGGCCAAGGCTGTGGGGCGCATCAAGCGCGCGGTGCAGACGGGCTGGGAAATTCCCATGGAGTCGGCATTGGCGGTGGAACGCGAGAACCAGCAACTGTTGTTCCAGAGCGAAGACGCGAAAGAGGGGCTGACCGCGTACGTGGAGAAGCGGCCGGCTACTTTCACCGCAAAATGAAAATGACTTATTAACCACAGAGGACACAGAGGGCACAGAGGAAATAGAAATAAAAACCAAGAAGTTGTTGTCTTCCCTGTGGCTTGCGGTTCCTAGTGGTTCGATTGTGCAGAATTGAGCTGTTTTATGAGAGCGGAGATCCAGATTTCCTGATTCCTCTGTGGTCTCTGTGTCCTCTGTGGTGAAAAACTATGCTGGCAGCGAGTAAGACGAAAGTAGAACCCGGCAGGCTCCTGATCGGCGGCGAGTGGCTGGCGACGGCGAAGACATTCGACACCGTCAACCCCGCCACCGGCGAGGTAATCACCCAGGTTGCCGAAGCCGGCCCCGCCGAGGTGGACCGCGCAGTCAAAGCGGCCCGGAAGGCGTTTGACGAGCGCGGCGGTCCCTGGCAGAAAATCTCAGCCAGCGAGCGCGGCAAGCTGCTGTGGCGCCTTGCCGACCTGCTGGAAAAGAACATCGAGGAATTTGCCGAGCTGGAAACCCTGGACAATGGCAAGCCCATTTTCGAGTCGCGGTACGTGGACATGCCCATGGTGTGCGACGTTCTCCGCTATTACGCGGGCTGGGCCAGCAAGATTCACGGCGAGACCATCACTTCGCGTGCCGACGCGTTTACCTACACCCTGCGCGAGCCGGTGGGCGTGGTGGGCGCCATCGTGGCCTGGAATTTTCCTCTTCTCCTGACGTCCTGGAAGCTGGGCCCGGCGCTGGCCACGGGCAACACCGTAGTGCT
>DATJEH010000259.1:0-2532 GCA_035496875.1 Terriglobales bacterium
CAAGGGCGAGTACGTGGCCATCGCCGGTCCCTCGGGCTCGGGGAAGTCCACGCTGCTCTCCATCATCGGGCTGCTGGATTCGCCTTCCGAGGGCGAGTACTGGCTGAACGGGAGCCAGGTGGCCAATCTCAACATTAATGAACGCTCACGCATTCGCAACCGCGAGATCGGGTTCATTTTTCAGAACTTCAATCTGATCGGCGACCTCACGGTGTATGAAAATGTGGAGCTGCCGCTCACCTACCGCGGCATGTCGGGCGCGGAGCGCAAAAAGCGAGTGCTGGAGGCGCTGGAGCGGGTAGGCATGAGCCATCGCCTCAAGCACTATCCCTCGCAGCTTTCGGGCGGCCAGCAGCAGCGCGTGGCGGTGGCCCGCGCGCTGGGCGGCAGCCCTTCCATCATGCTGGCCGATGAACCAACCGGCAACCTGGACTCGCGCAACGCGGAAAACATCATGGAACTGCTGCGCGAGCTGCACCGCGAAGGTTCCACCATCTGTATGGTGACCCACGACCCGCGCTTCGCTCGCCACGCGGAACGCACCATCCACCTGTTTGACGGACGCGTGGTGGAGGAAACCGTCGAAGTGAACTAAGGGTTCTCTGTCCGTCAATTTCGTCCTGTTACGCGAACACCGGGGGCCGTTTTTTCTCTAAAAGGAGCAGCCGGGATGGAGACGTTAGTCCAGGACATCCGCTACGGGCTGCGCATGCTGCGCAAGTCGCCGGGATTTACGGCGGCGGCGGTCATCACGCTGGCCCTGGGCATCGGCGCGAACACGGCGATATTCGGCGTGGTTTACGCGCTGATGTTCCGGCCGCTCCCGTACGTCCATCCTGGGCGTTTGGTAAAGGTTACGTTGCGGTGGAAGCAAGGCGGTATCGCCGACGACGTGACTCCGCTGCTGGCAAGCACCCTGCTGGAGAATAATCGCGTTTTCCAATCTGCCGCCATTGAGTTTCCTTCCACAGGCTGCAACCTGGTTGAGGGCGGCAGCCCGGAATACGTCCCGGCGAAGCGCATCTCCGCTGGTTTCTTCCGCACCCTGGGAGTGGGGCCGGCCCTGGGACGCGAATTTCTGGAGCAGGAAGGCGCGGGCGGCCACAGCGCCGTGCTCAGCTACGAGCTGTGGCAGAGCCGCTTTGGCGCTGACGCCGGTATTCTGGGACGTCAGATTACCTGCAATGGAGAGGCGTACACGGTGGTCGGTGTGCTGCCGCGAACATTCCGTTACGCGCGGCGTGCGGATGTGTGGCTGCCCGACCGTTTGGCGAACCACGTTCAGGATGTCGGACTGAACTATGACTTGATGGTGCGCTTGCGGCCGGGAGTGACCCTGGGGCAGGCGCAGGCCAATGCAAAGCGTATCTGGACGCAGTTCGCACGCGAACACAGCGGCGCCTGGTACGTGCGCAACACCAACGGGTTCGAGTTCATTCCGTACCAGCGCTGGCTGGCCCGCGACGTGCGCCAGCCGCTGCTGTTCTTGTTGGGAGCAGTTGCCCTGGTGCTCCTGATTGCGGTGGCCAATGTGGCCGGCTTGCTGCTGGCGCGTACCACGGCGCGGGCCAGAGAAATTGCCGTGCGTGCGGCTTTGGGAGCAAGGCCCAGCCGCATAGTGGGGCAGTTGATCACCGAATCTCTCCTGCTCAGCCTGTTGGGAGGCGCCGCCGGTGTGATGCTGGCGTGGTACCTGAATGGCGGGCTGAAGGCGATTTTCCCGGCTGGTGTGGCGCTGCACATGCCGGTTCAGCTTGATCTGAGCGGGCTCGCGATTCATGGTCCGGTGCTGGCATACACGGCGGCGGTTTCCTGCCTGGTTGGCATTCTGGCTGGAACCGTTCCTGCGCTCCACTTGCTCAGGGCGCAGCCGAACGCGGCCTTGAAGCGGGGGGAACGCAGCGTGGGTATGACCCACGCACGCCGCCGCGGACGCAACCTGCTGCTGGTCGGCGAAGTCGCACTCTCGGTTGTACTGCTGGTGAGCTGTTCTCTGCTGCTGCGCAGTTTCTTACTCATGCGCGGTGTGGACCTGGGGTTTGATCCGCAAAATTTGCAGGTTGGCCAGTTGTCGCTCGCCTCGCGGAAATTTGGCACTACGGCGGCGGTCACGCAGTTTCAGCAGAAGGTGCTGGAGCGGGTCCGCGGCCTGCCCGGAGTGGTGGAGGCGGCCAGCGTTTCCTCGGCGCCGCTGGAGTCCGGTCTCAATCTTCCCATGCCGCCGTTGCCCGGTAAGGACTGCGGCGATTTTCCCCTGGAATACCGGGCAGTGAGTCCAGCCTACTTTCTCACCATGCAGGTACCGCTGCTGCGCGGACGCGAGTTTACTTCGAGCGATGTCGCCGGCTCCGCGCCGGTGATGATCATCAACAGAGCTATGGCGCGGCTGTGCTGGCCAGGGGCGGATGCGCTGGGCGCGCAGGTCTGGATCGGCAAGGGCATGGAAAAGGAAGGCCTCACCGATTTGCCGCGGCAGGTGGTCGGAATTGTCGGCGACATGAAGGAATACTCGCTGGACCAGCCGACTCCGCC
>DATJEH010000260.1:0-3674 GCA_035496875.1 Terriglobales bacterium
CGGCAAGCCGGCCAGCGCCATCGCGGAAGCGGCTAAGCACGCCGCCGACAAAGTTGAGGCGCTGGGCGACAATTACGCCTCGGCCGAGTATCGCCGCCATTTGGTCCAGGTGTACACGCGCCGCGCCGTGCAGGAGGCCCTCGCCGCTAAACGCAAATGAATTCGCGGTAAAGCGGGAGTAAAAAATAAACTGTGATCCTGAGCGAACGCGCATCGAGCCACGCGAGGAGCGCGCGCGAAGGATCTACGCATTTCTTCTTGTGCAGCTGTCGTTCTGAACGCGAACGAACAGCGGCTAAACCCCATGCTCCACCCACCCAACCCCGCGCTAAATCTGCCCCAGGAATTCAACGCCACCGCATATTTCGTTGACCGCCACCTGCGCGAAGGCCGGGGCAGCAAAATCGCCATCGAGTGCGGCGAGCAGCGCGTTACCTATGCCCAATTGCAGGAGCAAGTCAATCGTCTGGGCAACGCCATGCTCGGGCTGGACGTTCGTCCTGAAGAACGCGTTTTCCTGCTCCTGCTCGATACCCCCGAATTCGCCTATAGCTTTTTTGGCGCCATCAAGATTGGCGCTGTGGCGGTGCCCGTAAACACCCTGCTCCGGCCCGACGACTACGCTTATCTGCTCAACGACTGCCGTGCCCGCGTCGCCATTGTGCACGAGGAATTGCTGCCGCAAATTCATCGCATTCCCGCCGATCGCCTGCGTTATCTGCAGCACATTATCGTGGTTGGCTCCGCTCCCGGCGGCATGCACTCCTTCTTTCACCTGCTGCACGAGAACTCCCCCCATCTGGAACCCGCGCCCACCCACAAGGATGACGCCGCCTTTTGGCTCTATTCTTCGGGCAGCACCGGCGCCCCCAAAGGTTGCGTCCACCTGCAGCATGACATGGTGGTCACCTCCGAGCTTTACGCTAAAGGCATTCTGGGCATGACCGCCGAGGACCGCTGCTTCAGCGTGGCCAAGCTTTTCTTCGCCTACGGCCTGGGCAACGGGCTGTACTTTCCCCTGGCGGTGGGCGGCACCAGCATTCTTTTGCCCGACCGGCCCCGTCCCGCCGAGGCCTTTGCCGTCATCGAGCGCCACTCTCCCACGCTCTTTTTCTCCGTGCCCACCAACTACGCCGCCCTGCTCACCCACTATCGCGAAGGCGGGCCGGAGTTCGACCTCTCCTCGATTCGTTACGGCGTCTCCGCCGGCGAAGCCTTGCCCGCCTCCATATTTCGCCGCTTCCAGCAGCGTTTTGGGGTTGAAATTCTTGACGCCATCGGCTCCACCGAAGCCCTGCACATGTTCATAGCCAACCGCCCGGGAGCTGCCCGCCCCGGCTCCAGCGGCCAGATTATTCCCGGATGCGAAGCCCGTCTGGTGGATGAAAACGGCTGCCCTGTGCATATAGGCGAAATCGGCGACCTGCTTATACGGAGCGACGCCGTTTGTGCCGGCTATTGGAACCAGCACGAAAAGAGCAAAGATACCTTCCAGGGCCAATGGCTGCACACCGGAGATAAGTATTACCAGGATGAGGATGGCTACTTCTGGTATGCCGGACGGTCCGACGACATGCTGAAAGTAAACGGCTTATGGGTCAGCCCCATTGAAATTGAGAATGCTCTTCTGGAACATCCCGCGGTCAAAGAGGCTGCCGTCGTGGGCCGCCAGGACCACGACCAACTACTTAAACCCGCTGCCTACATTGTGTTAAGCAACGGCTCTCCCCCTTCCCTCGAGCTTGCGCGCCAACTGCAAGAGCATGTGGCAGCTAGCCTTACCTCCTACAAACGGCCATATTGGGTGGAATTTATGCCTGAACTGCCTAAAACCGCCACCGGCAAGGTGCAGCGTTTCAAGTTGCGTGATACCCATCCGGCATCCCCCGAACGTGCCGTTTGAAATCCGCTCCTCCCGGTATAAACTGTCAGGAAATTCCGGGTGTAACCGGTTGGGCCTCGAAGGATTTGCGGACGCCGCTTCCATTTTCGCTCGCTCAGTCGCTCGTTATTGCCGCCCTGCTGCTGGCCCTTCTCGGCCTGCCGGGGAGCGTTGCCGCACGTCAAAAATCCACTCCCAAACACAAACCGCCAGCAGCGGAATCCGCTGCCCAGGCGAGCGAGAAGCCGGTTGCGGTCACTGGAATCCGCCACTGGTCGAGTGCCGACGTCACCCACGTGGCCGTTGATCTAGGGGGCCCGGTCAAGTACAAATTTGCCCACCTCATCGCCCCCGAACGGCTCTACTTTGATTTCGAAAACGTCACGGTTGCGCCCGGCGTGCTCGCCAAGAAACTCAGCGGGCAGGATGGCTTCCTCACCGACATTCGCGTGGGCGATATGGGAAAAGGCACCACGCGGGTGGCCCTGGACCTGGACCGGCCGGTGGAGTATTCGGTCAACCTGGTGCCTGATCCTTATCGGCTGGAAATCACTTTCCATCGTGCGGCCGGCCAATCGCGTAACCTGGATGCCGCCGTCACCACCCAGATTGTCCCTTCCATCACCGTGGATCCGCCTAAAGTCGTGGGCAGCGACAGCAGTCCCGGCGTGCGCCTGGCGCAGGTCAATCCCGCCACCGCGCGACAGGCTTTTTCCGATGCCCATGAGGCCAGGCCCGATGCCAACGGCGACCGCTCTTTGATTCGCGCTCTCGGCCTGAAAATCGGCAAAATTGTAATTGACCCCGGCCATGGCGGCGATGACCACGGCACCATGAGCTCCAACGGCCTGTATGAGAAGGACGTTGTCCTCGACGTGGCCCTGCGCCTGGGCAAACTATTGCAGGGCCTGGGAGCGGAGGTCATCTATACCCGCGCTACCGACCGCTATCTGCCCCTGGAAGCGCGCACCGCCATCGCCAACCGCGAGGGCGCGGACCTGTTCATTTCCGTCCATGCAAATTCCAGTCCCGATCGCGACGCTCGCGGGGTGGAAACCTACTACCTGAACTTCACCACTTCCGCCGAATCCCTGGAAGTGGCTGCCCGCGAGAACACCGTCTCCCGCCGTCCGGTCAGTGAACTGCGCGACCTGGTGCAGAAGATCGCGCAGCAGAACCGCATTGCCGAGTCACACGAATTTGCCGACGACGTGGAGGCGGCGCTCACCCGCAACCTTTCCGGCGAGCGCAATCGCGGCGTCCGCGAAGCGCCCTTCATCGTGCTCACCGGCGCCAACATGCCGGCCATCCTTAGCGAAATCTCCTTTTTGAGCAATTCCGAGGACGAAAACAATCTCAAAAATTCCCATTACCGCCAGAAAATCGCCCAGGCTCTCTACGATGGCATCTCCACATATGTGAACGGTTTGAGCGGAGTGGCGTCGCCCTCTCCGGCCAATGCCGCGGCCGCGATCACGACTACCTCTGCGACCCGGAGTATCGCGCTCATGCCCGCCGGGAATGCTGATCTTCCCCCTGCCTACGCCGCCTGGACCGATTTGATGCTGGGATTCATCGCTGCCAACCGTCCTTTTATTGTGATCTTCTTCCTGCTGGCGGCGGCCTGGAGTTTCTTCCTGACCTCGCCCACAGCTCCGGGGCACCCCGTTCCGGCCCTCGCCGAGGGTCCTGCCGGAACCCCCGCCGAGCCTCCGCTCGAAAGCACGTTCCTCGCGCCGGATGAGGAATACTCTACCCCGCGCAAGTTGCACCTGGTAAGGCGCTCGTAAGC
>DATJEH010000261.1:0-9805 GCA_035496875.1 Terriglobales bacterium
AGCGCAGCCGAGCCCGCAGCTATCGTTCACGAGGCAGTTTCTACTGCTGCATTCATTCTTCCATTCATAGGTGCTGATACAGCTAACTCCATTCCTGATGCCGCATCCCTCTGTACTTTCCTGATCTGATTCCTCATCTTCCCCGGGTAGCGCGCGTCGGCCTGATCGTCAATTCGTTGACAGTTTGAATTGCAGCAAAACCATTCACGGAGCTGGATATGAATCCTCTGAACCATAATGAAGCACCCGAGTTGGAACCGAACAATGTGCAACGCAACAAGCTGTTGGAAGGGCTCGAGAAAATTGCCTATCCCATCGAGCGGGAAGCAGGGTCCATCCTGCTTTGCGAAGGCGAAACCGGAGGCATTTTTCTACTGTGCCGGGGAAAGGCAAGATTGACCATGTATTCGCGTAGCGGAGAGAAACTGGCCTTCCGTACAGTGGGTCCTGGCTATCTGCTGGGTCTGCCGGCGAGCATGCGCAAACAGCCCTACAACTACACAGTGGAGCTGCTGGAAGACTCGCAGGTGGCCTTTATCCGCAACCAGGACATCCCCACCCTCCTGCGGCGGCGCAGCGACCTGTGTTTTCGAGTTGTGAAGACGCTATGCCATGAGCTGCGGCGGTTGCAGCGAGCGGCCCTGCCGCCAGGCCGGCAAGCGCGCCGCGCGGTGCTCAAGGTAATCGAATCTCCCGGGGGGAGTCCGTCGAGCGGCAGCGGCATGATCAACTGATCAGCCCGCCTGGGCTACAGCCTGCAGCGTGCGCAACTGCAGGCTGTGCTCAGGGAATGGCCAGCAGTTTCCTGGGCACGTTGTAGCCTTCCACGCGCAATGCCGGCGTTGCGCCGCCCAACTCCGAAGAATCAAAATGGGCTTCAATCGTGCGCGACTGGTGCGGGAACAGGGTGATGTCGTTATCGTCGTAGGTGATGGGCAGGATCTCGTTCCCGTCCATGCCCTTGGTCACTTCCGCGCGGATAAAGAAAGCGATGTGCCTCGACTTGTTAGTGAGTGTGATCCTGGCAGTGTGCTGGTCAGTGCCGCTGGAAGCCACCGCCACTTCGACCGGGGTGGAGGGCATGCGGTTCAGCGCCGTCAGGTCGGCCCACTTCACCAGGTCGGTAGTGAACTGTTTGTCGTTGCTGGCAGGCCCGAGATCGTCGTCGGTGGTGGATTCCCAATAAACATTCTCAGCCAGGGAAGAGCCGTCGGCCGCCGTCAGATCGCAGCGCACAAAATAGGTTGAGCTGAGGCTAGGGAGGCGAGGGACCTCCAGCGCCGTCATGGAGGAGTAAGCCGGCACGCTGATATTCGCCGCTTCCTTCACCACTTTCCGCGTTCCATCAATGTTGTAGAAGGCGACGGTGGCTTTCACGTTCTGCAGCGGCTGGCCGGTCTGGTTGACGGCGTAAACGTGAGCCGTGGAGCGGTCGCCGGGAGCGTAGTAATCCCAAACAATGCTGACCGGCTGCAATCCCTTCTTGGCGCCAAAATAGCCTCCGCCCTGCTTGAAGTAGTAATCGAACAGGTGGCCGAAAAAAGAGGGCCAGGGATTGGCCATCATCCAATGCATCAGCATTTTGCGGTTCGACCAGTGGGTGGCGTAGGTCTCATACTGGGCGCGCACGTCCTCGTAATAGGCGGCCTGCGCCTTTTTCTCCAGATCCTCCACATTGTCCGAGGGCCCGTAGCGGTGGTCGAGGGCGCGGCGTATGTTGGCCAGCGTGCTATTGCCCTCTTCATTGCCGCCGGCATGGAAAAACCAGTACTCGTTAGGCGGCCAGAGCTTGTCCGGAGGGATGAACTTCTTCAGGCTCTCCAGCGGAGGAATGGTTTCATTATCGCCTTCTTCGGCGGAGGAGCCGCGGGCGGGGCCGTACTTGTCGCTGAACCAATAGTAAGGCGGCCGCCACACATAGGGACCTTCCATGTGGATGCCGCTCCAGAAGCGGTTGCGGTCGGCCACGGTATCCACGATATCGTCCTGCCAGTGCAGCTCCCTTTCGATCTGGTGATAGTCGTTGAGCACGGGGTCGGGCGGCAGGCCATCGCTGCCGTTGGCCCACATCACCACCGATGGATGGGAGCGCAGCTCATACAGACGGGCTCGCAGGCTGGCCCGGGCCACCCACTGGTCCTCGGCGCTCCAGGTATTCCAGTGCTCCCACTGCATGCAGCACATCCAGCCCAGCATGATGGGAACACCTTCGCGGTCGGCGCGCTCGATCATGGAGTCGTCGGCAATCTTCAGCTCCCAGCGCACCAGGTTGAGGCCGAGGTCCTTGATGTAGAGCATCATGGCGGCGTCGCGCGCGGGGTCATTCTTGAACAGCAGGTCTGGGGAGTAGGCGCCGCCGCGAATGAGGTAGTCACGCCCGTTGATCTGCATGTAGAAGTTGCCGCCGCCGGTGCCGATATTGGGGAAGCTGTTGTCGTTGTCACGGCGCTGGGTGATCTGGCGGATGCCGAAATCAATGACCTGCTCGTCGGAGGTGCTGCCGTCGACGACAAAATCCAGCTTCAGGCGGTACAGGTTGGGCTTGCCCCAGCGGTATGGCCACCACAGGTCGGGATCGGGAACCGAGAGTTGCGCGATTTCTTGCGGAGTGAAGGAGACCTCGGTGGTTTCCGTGCGAACCAGCGACACCGGCTTTTCGAAGCTAATGGTCTGCTTGCCGGGACGAGTGATTTCTCCGCGCAGGACCCCGGAAACGGGCTTATCGCTGTGGTTGGTTAAGTCACAATAGACGGTGAGCGCGGCGGGAGCGGTGGCCGGCAGCGGCAGAACCGTCTTCACATAAGGATGGCGGATGGTGACCGCACCCGTGGCACTCAGGAACACGCGCTTCCACATCCCGGCGTTGCGGTCGGGAACAAAGGGAATATTAATGTTGCGCGCGAGGTCGTGATAGCCGAGATACTTCCAGTTTATCCAGTCCAGCCAACTATCAGCCAGTTCCACCGGGTGGTCGCCCACTACTACGCCTTCTTCACTCAGCAAGCCTCTTTCCGGGGTAACCTTAACAGCCAGCACATTCTCGCCGCCGGGATGGATCTGCTTGCTGACATCGAACTCGAAGCGGTTATACATGCCGACCACCTGCGAGTTGTTGGCGATCTTTTGCCCGTTGAGCCATACGTCAGCACGGTAGTTGATGCCCTTGAAGGTCAGGGTGTAAACCTGCCGCCCGGCAGGGGCCGAGAAGGTGGCGCGATACCACCAGTCCTGCTTCCACAAATCACCCGGCTTCGCGAGATTCATGCCGTAGTAGAGGTCTTTGTACACGCCGTTGTCTTCCAGCACCTGCAGGACGGTGGCTGGCATGTGGCGCACGGCATACCAGCGCGAGGCGTCGAAGGTGGGCTGCGAGACCTGGGCGTCAGGGCCGGAGACATTCTGGGCTGAACTCATGCGCCAGCCGGTGGCCAGTTCAGTAACATCGGGCGATTGAGCGGCCATGGCAGGAAGGGCTAGCAGGACGAGGAGGAGGCCGCACAGGTAGTTTCGTTTCATTTCTTTTGTCCGCTAAAAATGAATTGTTCGAAATAGATCGAAACTACTTTAGGCCCACCCGGGCGCGGGCGCAAGAGTGTTGCCGCCAGGCAAAAGAAAAAGGCCGCGACTGAGCGCGGCCTGGAGGAAAGCTATCAAGTTTAGCGCTGCGGCTTGGCCGGTGTCTTGCTGCCGGCAGGACGCGGGGCAGCTGGCAGGCCGCTCTTTGCCGCCGGGGCTGGCGGTGGAGCCGGTACGCCGGAGACCGTATTGTACTGGTCCACGATGGCCCTGGTGAGGTCGGCCGAAGCCCCGGCCCACAGCACCGGGCTATTCTGGTTGGAAACATCGAGAACCAGGGCGTAGCCGTTGTTTTTGGCGTAATTGTCGAGAACTTTCATCATCTTCTGGCCAACCTGCTGCAGAATGTCGTTCTGCTGCGATTGGAAATCGGACTGGGCGTCCTCCAGATTGCGCTGCAACTCCTTCTGCTTGCTCTCGATGGTCCGGACCAGGTTGGCGCGGGTCATGTCGTTGAGCTTATCGCCCTGGGTGTTGAGCTGCTTCTTGAGGTTATCCACCTCGTCGTTCATGCCCTTGAGCTCAGTCTGCTTGGGCTCGAATTTCTTGGATAAAGTCTGGAAGTCGCGCTGACCCTCGTTGCTGGCGAGAATCGCCTGCTGCATGTTGATGATCCCGATTCTCCCCAGCGTGGAAGTGGCGCTCGCTGGAACCGAGGGAGCGTCGGCCGCCGGCTTGGGGGCAGCGCTGCTGCTCTGTCCCAGCGCCATCACCGACAGAACAACTACCGCTAACGTGAAAGGTGCGAACTTGCTTTTCATTGGAAAGTTTGAACTCCTTGGAGATCATTTCCGGGAATGAGTCGAAAAAGCAGATTGTCAATGGAGAGGGATTTCATCCCGTCTGCTCACGCCGAATTGTCCGCTGTTTGACCTCGGCAATCCAAAAGGTTTTCCCGGCCTTAGTGGCACTCATTATATGGTCACTGCCGTCCAGCGTCAAACCCGGAACCCGCTTGTCTAGAACGTGGTAGCAACGGTAAAGCGGAAGGTTTTACGGGGCTCGCGCAGCAGGTACCCAGGAGAGAATCCCAGGAAGTTGGCCCCGGAAATAGCCTGCTGGTAAGTGAAATCGCCTGCCCCGCCTGCCGGGAACATGCTGCGGGTGATGGGGTTGGGAGTACTGGCAAACTCATTCAGGCGGAGAGCATTGTAGGCCCAGTAAATGCGGAAGGGAGCATTGATGATGGGCATCAGCACCTGCAATTCAAGGCCGGTGGACAGGCGGGGTATGAAATTGGTTCCGCCCAGCACTTTGAGTTCTTGAGAGAATTGGAATTTCTGGCCGCCGGTGCACTGGAAAGCATTATTCAAAGTGGGGCAGCCAAATACGCTGCCGTTCAGCAGGGCAAGTTCCGGAGCTGCCAGCTTCAGCTGCGACGGCCGAGCAATGCCGTCAAAGCCGACGTCGGCGAAGGGAGCCAGAACCACGGGCCCAACGATGGGGATGCGGTACTCGAGATTGCCGACCAAACTGGTGTCGCCGCCGGGGAACACGATCTGATTGACGGGCACGGGCACGGTAATGTTGCCGTACCGCGGATTGGCGGGGTTGCGGGGAACCGGGGAGCCGTCGGGATTGACCAGGGGAATGTTGACCGTGGTGGGCAGGAAGGTGACCGGCGAAATGGAGCGAATGTCAAAGCCGCGCAAATCCTGTTCGCCGCCCATGTAGAAGCGCTGGAAAGGTGGCGCCACCAGCCCCCTGAAGCCGCTTAGGAACGCTCCCTGCAAATTGAAGCCAATCACGTTGCGACGGTGATTGACGGGTATGAACTGCTTGTAATTGATGATGGGCTGAATGGAATTAACGGTCCCGCCCAGCCCGGAAATGGCAGCCGCCAGGTAGATGGAATGTCCGTGGGTAGGCCGAGTTGGGTTGTCAATGGTATTGATGGAGAAGTTGGGCAGGATTTTGCTGGTCACGATGCCCTTGAGCTGGTTGGGCCCGGAGAATCCGCTGTAGGCGAGGTTCTCAAACAGCGCCGTGGAGGCATCGCTGAAGGTCTGGATGGTGGCGATATCCCATGAGTAGGTAATGCCCACGCGCTTGAAAGAGCGGTGCAGGGGATAGCTTGCGGATACGGTAAACCCGGTATCGTTCTGGGTGAAATTCTGCAGGTTGGCCAGGAAGCTCTGCGGCAGGTTGAGCTGCTGTCCGGTGAGCAGCTCTTCCTGCTTGGCCTGGTCGTAATTGATTTTGTTATTGAAAACGCTGAAGCCCACCTGCAGCGGGCGATCGAACATATAGGGCTGGGTGAAGCCGAACATGAGGCTGCGCATCAAGTTGCCGACGCTGGCCTGCAACTGCAGGGTTTCGCCCAGACCGAGGAAGTTGTTGGTGGTGTAGCTCAGACCAACGAACGAGCCTTCCAGGCCGCTGACGCCACCGGTCAACTGAATGCTGTTCTTGCCTTTCTCTCTCACTTTCAGCGTCAGGTCTACCGTCCCTGCCTGCTCGTCCAGTTTGCGTTCGGTAGCCTCTTCCGGCTTCAGAGGTTCGAAATAATCGAGCTGGTTAAGGCGGAGCAGGCTGAGTTCCCACAGGCGCGTGTTGTAAACCTGGCCTTCTTCAATGGCCAGTTCGCGGCGGATGACCTTGTCGCGGGTGGTGGTATTGCCCTGGAATTCGATGCGGCGAACATAAAAGGGCTTGCCTTCATCCACGTCGATCACCAGAGTAATAAGCTTCTTGTCTTCATTAATCTGGGTATCGGGAACGGAGGTGAAATTGATGTAGCCAAGCTCTCCATAAGCCTTGCGCAGATTATCCAGGCCCTTGCGCACGTTGTCGGTGTTAAAGATATCGCCATCTTTCATGGGGAACAGGCCGCGCAACGCGGCCGCATTCCGTACCGCTTTGTTGTGCTTAAAGGTGATGGAGCCGAGGTGATAGCGGTCTCCCTCAACGATGGGCATAGTGATGTCCACCACCTTGCCCTGGCCCTTCTGGATGAGCGGTATGTGGATGTGGGAATGGGTATCGCGCAGCTTGGTCTGGGGGTCCTCAACGATAGCCTTGAAGTAGCCCTTCTCCTGGTAGGCCTGGCGTACGCGCTCGGCGTCCTCATTCAGCTTGCTGGAATCGTAGGTCTTGGAAAATATGTTTTCCAGGAAAATGGAATGGGGAATGCCAATAGGCCGCAGGTTCTTCATGGCATAGCGCAGTTCGCGGCTCTTGAGTTTGCGATTGCCTTCAAAGCGGATGTTGCCCACCTTGACCTTGGGTCCCTCTTTGATGACAAAGGTGACGGAGACGGCGGCGGGGGGGATGGGACGCACTTCTGTGCGCACGGTAGCGAACTGGCGGCCGTGCTCGGCCAGCATTTCCTTGATGACCACGGCAGCCTTGGTCACCTTGGTGGGGTCGAACTGGCTCTCCACCGAAAGACCCACCTTCCGCTCCTTGAAGCGGTCGAGCAGGTCGCTCTGTGATACCGAGTTCAGGCCGGGGTAGGTGATTTCACGGATGGTGGGCTTTTCCTTAACGTACACATGGATAATCCAGCCCTTTTTCCCGTGCTCGCGCTCGAAGCGCAGGTCATCGAAGTAGCCGGTATTCCACAGGGAGTTGAAGTCGCGCTCCAGGGCGGCTTGGTCGTAGACGTCGCCCGGACGACTAAAGATATGGGCACGAATAGTATCCGCCGGGATGCGGCGGTTGCCGTGGATCTCGATGGCCTCAATCAGGTTCTGCTGGGCGCTGGCGGAAATCGCCAGCAGCGTCATCAGACAGATACAGGTCAGCAACGCAGTGCCTATACTGGCGAAATCTGGCCGTAACCTCACCCGGCTACACCAAGGCCTCATGCCGGTGTGCCCGTCAGGTTTGAGTTCTGGGCCAGGACACCCGGACAGTGCTGGCGCAGGGCAGTTGTGGGAACTCAGAATGCGGCTACCTCAGAGGCATGTAGTCTGGAAAGTTGCCATTCTATACGGTCCAGCGTTGCTCAGGCAAAAAGCGTGACTCCAGCACTCAGGAGTCAGGACTCAGGAGTCAGTTTTTCCAACCCGTGCGCTTCTAACCCGGCGATAGGGCGGAAGTTTTGGCATAGCTGAGGAGAAGACGTTTGTAAAGGCAGATGGTTACATGGTGAGGGCAGCTAGCTGCCTAAGGGTTCCACCTCTACCAAAGCAGAGTAAAAAGTTGCGCCTCCGCCCATATCGGTGAGGTGCTCGGAGGTGAGCACGTTGATGCTGGCGCCGCGGGGCGAGAGCTTTGCCCAATTGAGGCGAGCCGCAACCGTACCCCTCCGAACCGAACCATTCACCCGCGCCCGCAGGAAGGCTTCCCCGCGGTCATTGAAGACCCGCACCTGATCGCCTTCCTGAATGCCGCGGGCCTGGGCGTCGGCGGCACAGAGTTCAAGCACCCCGGGATCCTCCATCTTCTGTAAGCCTGGCAGGTTGGCGAAGGAGGAATTGAGAAAATTGTCAGACTTACGCGCCAGCAGTTCCAGGGGAAATCGACGGGCAGATTCCGAGTGGCGCGACTCGCAAGGGGGGACAAATGCGGCCACGGGGTCCAGCCCCATCTTGGCCAATCGTTCGCTATAGAACTCAGCCTTGCCGCTGACCGTGCCGAAATTTCCCTCGGCGAAAGGGAGGAAGGGCTTTGGGTTCAGTGATATTGGTGGAGAGGCGGGGGTTTGCGCAGTCCCTACACAAGTTTGGTCAAACTTCAGGCGAATGTGTCCTTCCCTTTCCAACTGCCGGCGATTAATCCCGTGCAGCCAGGGGGTTGGCGATTGCAGTGCGGCGTCTATCATTTCATCCGGCGTCTCATGAAAACAGTCGTCCTCGAATCCCATGCATCTGGCCAGGGCACGAAAAGTCTCTAGGTTGGAGCGGCATTCGCCCAAGGGTTCAATCGCCCGCTGGGAAACCTGCAGATAGTAATGTCCATACGCGGTTTGCAGGTCCTTGTGCTCAAAAAATGTAGTGGCGGGAAGCACGATATCCGCGTAGTCGCTGGTATCGGTGAAGAACTGCTCATGGACCACGGTGAACAGGTCCGGTCGAAGCAGGCCGCGCACCACCAGGTTATGGTTGGGCGCAACCGCGGCTGGATTGGAGTTGTATACGAACAGCGCCTTGACCGGCGGTTCCTTCAGTTCGGTCAGCGCTCTGCCCAATTCCACCATGTTGACGGTGCGCGCCGGCCGGCCCAGTGGGCTCTTGTACATCAGGTCGGGCCGCTGCAGGGCATCCTTGTTCAGCTGGAAGGCGCCGGAAACGGAGAGCTGCAGGCCGCCGCCGATTTCTTTCCATGAGCCGGTGAGGCAGGGGAGCATGCACACAGCGCGCACCGACATGCCGCCGCGCTCGGAGCGCTGCACCCCATAGTTGAGGCGAATGGCTGCGGGCCGGGTGGTAGCGTACTCGCGGGCCAGTCGGACGACGTCATCGGCGGAAATTCCTGTCCACTGCGCCACCCGCTGTGGCGGATACTCCTGCACCTTGCTGCTTAGCTGGTCAAAACCCAGGGTGTGGAGGGAGACGTAGCCGGCGTCGTACAGCTTTTCGTTGATGATGACGTGCATCAAGCCCAGTGCCAGCGCGGCATCGGTGCCCAGGTTGATGGGCAAATGCCAGTCAGCACAGCGGGCGGTCCGGGTGAGGTACGGGTCAATCACCACCAGCTTGGCGCCCTGGCGGCGCGCCTCCTCAATAAAAGGCCAGAGGTGGACGTTGTTGCCGTGGATGTTGGCGCCCCAAGCGATGATGTACCTGGAATTGCGGAACTGTTCCGGCTCGGTGCCCAGCTTGATGCCGAGCACGGACTTGAGTCCTTCCTCCCCGGCGGCTGAGCAGATGGTGCGTTCCAACTGGGAAGCGCCCAGGCGATGAAAGAAACGCCGGTCCATGGACCCGCCGTTTAGTGCGGCTATGTTGCCGCCATAGCTGTAGGGAAGAATAGCTTCGCTGCCGAATTCCCGTGTGATTGTGTGAAACCGGCTAGCAATCTCGTCCAGCGCCTGCTCCCAGCTGATGCGCTCAAACACGGCGGTCGCGTCGGCGCCCCCGCCATTTGAACTTCGCGCTCCCTTAGTACCCACCCGCCGCATGGGGTAGAGCACGCGCTCAGGCGAGTAAACACGGTCCAGGTATTTGGCGACCTTGGCGCACAAAAACCCGCGGGTGATGGGATGGGCCGGATCTCCCTGTACCTTCACCGCCCGCCCGTTTTCCACCGTAATGAGGACACCGCAGGCGTCAGGGCAATCGTG
>DATJEH010000262.1:0-12373 GCA_035496875.1 Terriglobales bacterium
ACCAGGCCAGCGTGGACGCTGCGCGCTTGCGCAATCTGCCCCACAGCCCAGGGAAACATGGCCCCGCCGGCCAGCCCGATAGCAAAGATCACGCCGAATACGGTGCCGGGGTAACGCCGGTATCGGTCGCCGATCATGGCCAGGCTGGTGGGATAAATGGGTGAAAGGGCAAACCCGGTGAAGCAGACGGCGGCCGCCAGCGCAGGAACTGAGCGAGCACCCAGCAAAATGGCACAGCCGGCCATCGCACCCAGAGCGCTCAGCAGCACCAGTTGCACATCGCGAAAATAACGCAGCAGGCGGGCGGCGGAGAACCGGCCGAGCATCAGCCCAGCCCAATAGGCGGCAAGAACCCAGGTGGCCAACCGTGCAGTCGCCCCGGCGTTGCCCAGGTAGGTGGAAGTCCAGCCCGCGAGCACGGCTTCGTTGCCCGACTCTAGAAACAAAAGAGCCGCAAACAGGAGCAGCCCGGGATAGCGGACCACTTCCACCACTTCGCGCCAGGCCATGCCGTGTCCTTCCCGTGCGGGAGGAAATGGCAGCACAGCGTAGGCAACCGCGCCAATAGCCGGGAGAATAGCGGTAAAAATCAGCAACTCCGGCATGGGCAGCAGGCTGGTAATGCCGGCCGCGAGCAGGGGGATAAACAGGGCGCCAAATCCATAAAAGATGCCCAGCAGGTTGAGCATGGGCCCGCGGTTGCCTTCGTAGAGTTCGGAGGTAAGGACGTTGCATGACGTGTTGAGCCCTCCGCCACCCAGCCCAATTATTAGAGAGGCAATGCTGGCGGAAAGCATGGAATGTGCCGCCGCGAACCCCAGCAGGGCCAAGGTCACCAGCACCGCGGAAACCAGCAGCACCAGCTTGTTGCCGAAGCGGTCAATCAGCGGCCCCACCGCCACGGTGGCAAAGCAAACGCCGGCGAACAACAGCAGGAACAGGTCGCCCTGCTGCGCCAGGTTCACGTTCAGTCGCTCGCGCATGGCAGGCAAGCCGAACAGGGTGCCCAGCAGCGCCAGAACTACGCCAAAAATAAACATGCCCGCGCAGGCAGCGGCAAATAACCGGGCGCGGCTTCGCTCCTCCAGCATGGTTAACGTTTCAGCGACCGCTCGTAGGCCGCGTACACCTGGTGGTTGTTGTCCGCAGGAATGCCCGCCACGTTGGGAGAAACAAAGACCGGGGGCTTCAGGCCGCGGCGGGCGAGTTCCTCGGCAACCTGGGCGACCAGAGCCATCGCGATAGTAACGATCGCCACCGTGGAACCGGCCGCCACCGGCGCTTTCCAGCCTTCGATGTTTACCAGCGCGTCCTGCGCGGGCACGCAGTTATCAATCACCAGTTCGACCACTTCACTGAGCTTCTTGCCGCTGGAATGGGTGGCGGCGCGCTGCCGCTGGTTGTCCATGGAGGTGACCGCGATGGTACGCAACCCGCGGCGGGCGGCCTCCATCGCCACCTCGATCACCACGGCGTTAAGCCCGCCATGGGAGAACACCAGCATGACATCACCGGAGCGGATGGGCTCATTTTCAAACAGCAGCGGCGCGTACCCCTCCCGGCGTTCCAGCCACAGCAAACCCTGAGTGCCGCCCGACCCGAGCACGTTGGTCCACATGAGGCGCGCGTCCATAAGCGGGCGGAAGCCGGGAAAGCTGCCGTAACGGGGAAAAAGGTCAAGCACGGGGATCACGGAGTGCCCGCTTCCGAAAAGGTGGACCAGACCTCCTCCGGCAATGGATTCAGCCATGGTGTTGGCCGCGCGGGCGATGTTCTCCGCCTGCGTGCTCCAGATTTTGGCCAGAACGTCTGAGATGCGGTCGCGATATTGGTAGAGGCTCATAAGATTTAGGAGTGACGATTAATAGTTGAAGATTGTCCCCGCCTCCCCGCAGTGAGCGCCAGGCGCGCTGCGCCCAGCAGATTGGCCCCATTGCCCAGCCGGCTGAGTTTGATCTGCACCTGCTGGGCGGCCAGTGGCTGGCAACGCGCCAGCGCCGTTTCCGTCAGGGTTTCGAAGAAGAGGTCAGCAGCGGCAATCATTCCACCGCTCACAATCACCACTTCTGGATCGAACAGGCTGATGAGGTTAGCCACGGCCAAGCCCAGCAACTTGCCCATGCGCTGAAAAATCTGCCGCGCCAAAGGATCGTGCTCGCGAGCCAGGCGGGCGATTGCTTCCGCAGTAAGTTCTTTGGTGGGCAGGCTCGCCAGCTTGCCGCCCAAACCGGCCTCGATGCTGCTAACCGCAGCACGCACCAGCGCCGGGCCGCAGGCAAAAGCTTCCAGGCTACCGTGCCGCCGGACTTCATCCCCATTCGCTTCGGAAACAACCATCCAGCCCGCGCAGCCGGAGAGTTCGTGGGCGCCACGCAGCACCTCGCCCCCGCTGAGGATTCCGGCCCCGATGCCGGTGCCCACCACCAGCACCACCACGTCGGATTTGCCCCGCGCTGCGCCCTGCCAGGTCTCCCCAAGCACAGCGGCATTGCGGTCACTTTCCACCTGCACCGTAACCTGCAGCCGCTTGCGCAATAAATTCTCCAGCGGCACCTTTTCCCATCCAGGAAGATTAGGTGCCCACACCGTACGGTTACGGCGTACCAGGCCCGGCACCGCAATGCCTGCGGCGCAAATCTTGGTCTTTCCCGACACTTCCCGCGCCATCCGGCAAATTTGTTCCACCGGCGCCATTGTGGAAGACTTGTCCACCGTCTCGGTTTTGCGGGCCAGAAACTTGCCCTTCGTGGTAAGCAGCGCCGTAGCCAGTTTGGTTCCTCCCAGATCGGCGGCAAAGACGGTGCGCGGCATGGGTGGTGCGATTGTAACGGAAGCAGTTGGCACTTAGCAGTTGGCATTTAACCTATGCTGCGGCCAGGGCGCCTACGGGCCAATGTTGACAGAAACGGCGCTTCGGCTTTTATTGATATGGACTCATGACCGTGACCGTGCCCCGATCCGCTCCTCGCGCGCCCGAGAACCTCCTCGGACGATATTTCGGCCTGGAGCAATCCGGAACCACCCTGGGGCGGGAGGTCACGGCGGGCGTGACCACCTTCGTCACCATGTCCTACATCATCGCGGTCAACCCCGCGGTGCTCAAATCCGCCGGCATTCCTGCCCAGCCAGCGATGGTGGCCACCATCGTGACCGCCATCTTCGGCACGCTCTTAATGGGCCTTTACGCCAACCGTCCGTTCGCCATCGCCCCCTACATGGGGGAAAACGCCTTCATCGCCTTCACCGTGGTCCAGGTCCTGGGTTATAGCTGGCAGGCGGCGCTGGCCTCCGTTTTCATTGCGGGAGTGCTGTTCCTGCTGCTCACCGTCGTCAAGCTGCGTCAATGGCTGGTGGACGCCATCCCCTCGGCGCTGCGTTACAGCTTCGCGGTGGGCATCGGGCTGTTTCTGACCTTTGTGGGCCTGAACGAAACCGGCATCGTGATGCTGGGCACTCAGGGCGCTCCCGTCCGCACCGGGCATGTGACCTCTGCCCCGGTGCTGGTCGCCATCTTTGGCTTCGTGCTCATGGCGGTGCTGATGATCCGGCGCTTCCCCGGCGCCATCCTGGTGGGCATCGTGACCACCGCCCTGCTGGCATTTGGCGTCAAAGTGGCGCCGCCGCCGCACGGCTGGGTCAGCCTGCCGCCAAGCCTTTCCCCGGTGTTGTTTAAGCTGGATTTGAGGCAGGCGTGGAGCTGGGGATTTTTCCCTGTAGTCCTCACCATTTTCGTAATGGCTTTCGTGGACACCATGGGAACTCTGATTGGGGTTTCGGCCCGCGCCGGGTTTCTCGACGAGAATGGCAACCTGCCACAGATCGAGCGCCCAATGATTGCCGACGCTCTCTCCACCACTTTCGCGGCCCTGGTGGGAACGACGACCGCAGGCGCCTTCATCGAGTCGGCCACAGGAGTGGAGGCGGGCGGTCGAACCGGGCTGGCCGCGGTGGTCACGGCCATGTGCTTTGCCGGAACACTCTTCTTCTCGCCCTTCGTGGCCGCCATCCCGCCCCAGGCCTATGGGCCGGCGCTGATTGTGGTAGGCCTGCTGATGCTTGCCCCCATTACCAAGATCCGCTTCGACGACTTCACTGAACTGATTCCCGCCTTCGCCGTGGTAGCCTTGATGAGCTTCACCTACAACATCGGCGTGGGCATTACCGCTGGCTTCGTGCTCTACCCTTTCTGCAAGCTGGTGGCGGGTCGCTTCCGGGAGGTCAAGCCGGGATTGTGGGTGCTGGCGGCGCTGTCGCTGCTTTTTTTTATTTTTTACCCTTACACCTAATGATTCGCTTCGGAATAATGGGATTCGGGCTGCACGCGGTGAAACGGCTGATGCCGGGCTTCGCTGGGGCCAAGCGCTGCCGGGTGAGCGCGCTCAGCCGCCGCAAGCTGGAGGAGGCGCGGGCTTCCGCGAAACAGTTCGGCATTCCATTGGCCTTCGATTCCGCCGAGGAACTGTGTAAGTCAAAGGAGGTGGATGCCGTGTTCGTGGCCACGCCCAACGCCAGCCACCTGGCCGACGTGCTGCTGGCCTTGAAGCACGGCAAGCCGGTGCTGGTGGAAAAGCCCATGGGCATGAACGCCACTGAGTGCAAGAAGATGGTGGAAGCGGCGCATAAAGCCAGCCTGCCCCTGGGGGTGGCCCAGGTGTTCCGCTTTGAGGACAGCACGGCGCGGCTTCGGGAGCGGGTTGCATCCCACGAACTGGGCAAAGTTATTTTCGCTCGCAGCGAGTTTTCCTACCCTGGACGGAACCACGCCCGCGTCTGGCTGAACCAGCGGGCGATTGCCGGCGGCGGTCCCATCGCCGACGTGGGCGTCCATTGCATTGACGCGCTGCGCTTCATCCTCCAGGACGAGGTGCTGCGGGTAAGCGCCCGCACCACCGCTGACCGCGAATCGGGCGACGTGGAAGCGGCGGCGGTCCTGTCCCTGGAATTCGCGCGTGGCGTGCTGGGCGCGGTGCTGGTCTCTACCCGGGCGGCCTATCGCACCCCCCTGGAAATAGTGGGCGAGAACGGCGTTCTGCGCGCCGATGACGCGCTCAATGTCGAGCACCCCATCCGCATCGAGCTGCTGCGCGAGGATGAAATTGTGGACACCGAACGCGTCTCCAATCATCTGGCCTATGCCCGCCAGGTGGATGCCTTCGCCGCCGCGGTAGAAGACAAGACGCCATTTCCCGCCCCCGGAGAGGAAGGCTGGACCAACCAGATGATTCTGGATGCCGCCTATCGCAGCGCCAAGAGCGGCAAAGTTGAAAAGGTCGGCAGCTAGGAGTGGGTGCGTAGTTGGTTTCGCAAGGACTCGGCTTTTGCCGAGCCGTCCAGAAGTAGCCATCCGCTGTCACCCTGGCAAATTTTGGTTGCTTCAGGGAGTCTCGGGCGGCACGCCCCGGGCCTGCAGGATGGCCCAATGCCACTCCTCATTGGCTCCCAGGTTCAAGCCCAGCGCCTGCTTGAAGGCGGTGGTTGATAGCGGCGGCGCCGACCCTTTCAGGTGATAGAGAAAAGTCTCGTCCGGCTTTTTAAGCGTGGGCAGGGGGCCCGCACCCGAACTGGCGGGCAGCAACTGCGCCGGACCGACCAGGGCCGCCACCTGGTTCTCACGCTTCACCACCGTCAACCCTACCGTGATTTCCTGCACGTTCCAGCTGCTGCCGTTGTAAATGGAGAGCTGCAGGGTATCGTCACTGATGACCGCGGGGCCATCCAGTTTAGCCAGCGCGCCCGCAGGAAGATCCTGGGGCGTAGAGGTAGTGGCTCCGTTCGCCGACGGCGTCTGGGCGCTAAAAGCCAGGCTGCAGGTGATTTCAGGTTCCGGGTGCTTGACCGCAAGCGGAGCCGACACCAATCCTGCGGCCAGCGCCCGTTGCTCGGTTTCGCGGATCAGTTGCGGCAAGCGGGAAAAATTATCGTTGGTAATCACCGGCAGGTGAGCCTGCTTTTTGGCACGCAGGGCACGGGCAACATCGCCCAGGGACGGACCCTGGTCGCTGGATTGGGCGCGGGCCTGCATTCCCAAGCCAAGCCCCAGGGCGACGGCCAGCAGCAGTCCCCCAACCATACGCCTCATGCGCAAATAAGAGTCTCCCCTGAATCGCATTCTATCGGCTCTGGCGCCAACTCCAGCTCCAGCGAACTCAAGTAATTACTAGCGCCGCACAGTTTCAGAAATTCTACCCAGAGCGGGACAACTTGAAGGCGACGGGCGGGGTCACGTTGGTCGTAGCACAAGCGGGGAGGCTGCCCCATGGTCACTTGACCTTTGGCCCTCTTGTGCCACTATCTGGAAGAAACCCAATCTCCGTTTAAAGAAAGACCGTTATGCCGTCCGCCTTCAGATTCGACCCGCGCGGCTCTGTTCTCCATGGCTGGCTGTTGTGCTGGCTGGCGTTTGGGGCCACCATTTTTGCCCAAGCCCAGTCGGTGCCCGGCAATCAACCAGCTGCCGCACCTGCGTCAGTGGCGAAAACAGAGACCGCGCCCAGCGATCAGCAGGTGCTCTACGACCGCTACATTAAGGTGACCGTGCCAACGGAGTGGCAGGAGAAGCGTTCCTGGGAGCTGGGCGAGGACCGTTCCCTGCCGCTCTATAACCCCAACACGGAGGCGGTAGTGTTTGTGTGGGGCTTCGATCGCCCGCTTTATCGCAGTGGCTACATTGAATCTCTGGCCTCGGGCGACCGGCTTAGCCGCCGCCTGGAAATGGACCTGAGCTTATGGTCCGCGGAAGCCTCGCGTTACTACGCCATGGTTTCCGGCGGGTTCATGATGCGCAGCACGGCACACGCGGTGACCGTGGGACCATCCCTGCGGTCGGGAGAGGTCCACTACCTGCGCAAGATGAAGGCAGGCCGGGCGGAGCTGGATGTGGTGGAGTACGTCTCCGACGCGAAGGTGGACGAGGCTTTTGCGAATAAATATAAAATGCGGCCCGAACTGGTGGGCAGCCAGGCACAAATCCTGTTTGGGCAGGCCACCTTTGGCCACGGCACCCAGGGATATACCCTGGTGGCCTGCCGCTTCACCACTCAGCCCAAGGATACAAGCTGGGTGCAGCCCTTAGTGGAAAACGTGGAACCGGTGGGCAAGGCGGAGCGGGAAAAGGGAGCCGCCGCCGAGCACATTCGCGATCAATTGAGCCACGCCGAGGCGGTCATTCAGGACCACCGTTACGGGCCGGCACTGGCCCTTTTACAGACAGTGCCGCAGGGCGCGGAGAACGATAATGCCCTGATGCTGATAGGGGAAGCTCTGCTACACCTGGGCAAGCTCGGAGAAGCGGAAACGTTCCTGCGGAAAGCGATAGCGGTGAATCCGAACAATGACCGCGCCCACTTCCTGCTGGGCGCGGTGCTGTGGGAGGAAAAGAAACACGATCAGGCGATGGCAGAGTGGAAGCTGGTTCAGCGCATCAGCCCTCTCTACCCCGAAATCGAAGAAGTACTGCTGCAGAAAAGCGCGCAGCATCCCGAGGCAGCCACGGAAAAACAGCCGTAAGCTGCCAGGCCCCATGCCCAGATTACAACCCGCCCATGGAACGCAGCCGCGTCACGGGATCGGGGATGGGCTGCCGTTTGAACACCCAGCGCGCCACCAGGAATCCCAGAGCCACCCACCAAACTTGCAAAGGCTTCATGTTATGTCACCCCGCCCGCGGCTGGGGAACCGGGGCTTTCCCGAACAGTAGCGCCGGGCACCCGAAAGGACAATGGCCCGAAGGTACCAGATTACGGTTACGCCGGTAATCGGTGACCAGAGCGGGTTTCAAAGCGTTAAAGGCTTCAAATTTCATGCTTCGAGTTTCAGGGGCCCCGCAAACAGAAGCCTCGAAGTGTGTGAAGCCTTGAAACTTTGAAACCTGAGCCGCTGGCGGGAAATCCAAACCCATCATCCTGAAAGGAGCAGCGATCGCGTGCACTACCTTCTTTTCTACGAAGTAAGCGAGGACTACATTGCGCGGCGCGCCGAGTTTCGCGCTGCCCACCTGGAAAAGGCCTGGCAGGCCAGCGAACGCGGCGAACTGGTGCTGGGCGGGGCCCTGGCCAATCCAGTGGACGGAGCCGTTCTGCTGTTCAAGGGCGACTCGGCGGAGGTGGCGGAGAAGTTTGCCCGCGCCGATCCCTATGTAACCAGCGGCGCGGTCAAGCGCTGGCACGTCCGGGAATGGACCACGGTGGCCGGGGAAGACGCGGCCAAACCCATACGGCCGGCGAGTGCGGCGGCGCGGAGCAAAACTTCCGCGGGGAAGGGGCGCATCGTGCGGCTATGGAAAGGCCGGAGCACAGCGGCGAATGCGGGAAAATACATTCAGCACTTAACTGATAGCGTGTTTCCCGAATTGCGCGCCATCCCCGGACATCGCGGAGCATACCTGCTGCGCCGCAGAAGCGACGGGGAGGTGGAATTTGTGGTGCTCACGTTGTGGGATTCGATGGAGGCGGTCCGGAAGTTTGCCGGGACCGAGGCTGAGAAGGCGGTGGTCGCGCCGAAGGCACAAGCGGTGCTCAGCAGCTTTGATGAGTTCGTCAGCCACTATGAGGTGGTGGAGGGCACAGACGAGGTCCCGAATCAGGACCTCGCCCCGCCCGCCGTAAGATCTTAGGAGCGCAAGAGGATTGCGCCGCCTCAGAACGACAGCCCCACAGATGCCTGATAGCTTCGCGGCGTCACAAAATGCGTGCCGCTGAAGGTTGACAAAAAGTTGTAGAGCGCCACCTTGTTGGTCAGGTTGACCACGGTGAAGGTCAGATTCACGTGGTAGGGCTCAGTCCTGAATACGTTGTCCACGCCTGTACCGATATCGAAAAGGTGGCGGGGAGCGATTCGGGCCGGATTGGTATCGGCATTGTACGTGTCGCCTGCGGGAATACGAACGCGAGTCGCCCCGAGGATAGGCGCAGAGCAACTGGTCAGGCCGGCGATAGGGGTGGCGAAGGTGTTTCCACAAAACAGCCCGATCTGTGCTTGCTGATCGGGATCAAAACTCAGGGCAGTGGCAAAATCCGGCACTTCCCCCGCGACTAAACCGCTCTGGTACTCCCAGGTGAACCCAAACCACGGTCCCGATTTTCCCACCTGATACTGCAGGTGCGTGTTCTGCTCGAAGGCCTGATCGTGGTCAATGCGGAAGGGGCCGCTGGCCGCCACCGGGGAATTGAAGATGATGCCTCCAATCTCCGGCCCGAAAAAACGGGAGCGAGCGTGGCCCATGACGCTGTAAGCGGTCAGTCCGTGCCAGCGGGGAAAATTGATTCGCGCCGAAAAGCCGTCAATCTTGGACTTCTTCCACTGGATCGGAAAGGCGAGCGGGGTATTCAGGATCACGTCGAAATCATAATCGCCAGTGGTGTATTTCCAGAAATAATCGGCGGAGATGGATAAGTGCCTGTCTACAGGCTGCTCAAATCCCACACTGTACATATTGCGTCGCGCCGGGGTGATCGCGTGCTGGCCAAAGGCTCCAAATACCCTCTGTCCGAGACCGCCCTGGCCGGTGGAACTGGAGAGGATCAAATTCTCATTGTAAGGCGTAAGGAACAGCCTGCCATAGGAAGCGCGCAGCACGGTGCTGGTTCGCTTCACCTGATAAGAGAGGCCGACACGAGGCTCGAGGGCCGAACCGCTGCTCAGCCCGTTGTAGTTGTCGGCCCGCAGGCCGGCCGAAATGCTGAACTGCCGCAGGCTGATGGTGTCTTGCACGTAGGCAGCCTCCTGTTTGATGTCCGTGGTTCCGCGAAAGTTAAACAGCGCTCCTCCCCGGGTAAGGTCGAAGGGCAGCAGGCCCGGCTGAAAGTCGGGGTTGGCGAAAAAACCCGCACCCGCGCACTGCGCGGAATTGAGCACGCCGGGGGCGACCACCGGCGCGCCCGCACCGTTCGCGCACAGGGCGTTGAACAGCGGATCGGTCAAGCCGGTCTGAAAATTCTCGCTAAGAAACGTGTGGTAGAAGTTCACCCCGGCTTTGGCGTTGTGAATGCCTTTCACGTAGGAAACATCCACCTTTATCCCGGCGTTGGTCAGCCTTCTGCCCTGGGAGAGAGTGGCGGGCCGATCAGAGAACCGGTCGGCGCTGGGGAAATAGCCGATCCGGTCTTGCCGCACATAGGCATTTGCCGTCAGAAGGGTGTAGGTGTTGAACAGGTGGGTGTAGCCAGGCGCAAAGTTGAACGTTTTCAACTCCTGCCGCTGATCTTGCCCGGCATTGAACTGATCAAAATCGTTGGGTATCTGAAACCACGACCGCGAAAGCCACCAGTTGAGATGGAAGGTGTTGGAGGCGCCCAGCTGGTAGTCGAGGCGATCAAACAGGTTTTCCACGTTGCCTTTGTCGTGGAGGGGAAAGAACTCTGGCGAATCGAGAAACCTCCCGCTGTTCACGCCATCCACGGAGAGGAAGTTGCCGAATCGGCTGTTTCCCAGTCCAAGCGTCACAGCTCCGTTCGAGGTGCCGAAGGAGCCGTATCCCGCCGTGATGCTGCCAAAGGGCTTGGCACTGCCGAGTGCTGAGCGGGTGGTGGCGTTGACCACCAGGCTGGCCTTGTCCCCATATTCGGCCGGCGGCACCCCGCTAATCACTTCCAGGGACTGAATGTTGTTCATGGAGAGCTGGTTGGAGAAGGTGCGGCTTTGCTGGTCGGAAATGGGCTGGTTGTCCACGCTGAACGTGGTATCCGAGTGTTCCCCCAAGGGGTGGAACATTCCATTGGAGTCCGCCGCGATGCCCGGCGAGGCCTGGATGATTACAGAACTCAAGCCCGTGCTGACGCTCTCTTTTGGCAGTAGCCGGGCCAAGCTGCCATTGATGTCAGTGTGTGCGGTGGAGTCGTTTTCTACCAGATCTTGACCGCTGGCTTCCACATTGACGGTTTCGCTCGTTCCCGCAATCTGCAGGGTAATCGCCACGCTGAGCGGAACGGAGGAACGAACCGTGACATCCTCTTGCGCGGTTTCAAAACCCTTGGCAGTTACCTTAAGGTGGTAGGGGTTGAAGGGGACGTTCTGGAAGCTGAAGTTCCCGGCCGCGCCGGTGGCGGCTGACTGCCTGAACCCGCTGATCGGATTCTCAATATCCACTGTGGCTCCGGAAATCACGGCTCCGGTGGGGTCAGTGACTTTGCCCGCAATCGTGCCCGAGGTGAGCGACTGTGCCAAAGCAACGTTATAAGAAAAAAGAAAAATGAATAGAGCAAAAACGGCGAACCGCGCCCGCAGGTACATGCTTTTCTCCTAGGGTGTCAGCTAGTTGTGAATAGGAATGCTTTTCGGGACAACTAACTGGCAGCGGGAGGGGGGCGTACGGACAGATCACAGGTAGCAAGCCGGGAAACAAGATCTGGAGTTCGGCGCTGAACAAACGGCGCAAATACCCTGGCCGTGCGCATCGGCTCGCAGATAGATGCAGGCCTGGCGGTATGCGCGGCAACACAAATCGAGCAGCGAATGGGCGAACCTGCTGCTTCCGCCTTCAGATGGATGTGACTTGCTTCGCCAAGTGCCGCGGCCAGGGTCAGCAGCAGGCAGACGAACGCTACCGCCCGCTTGCCGGAAGTGAAATTCGCGACCTGTGCCTTTCGCGACACGTTAAACTCGGGCACTATCTTACCGCAACCGGCGGTCGCGCTGGCATACCTCGAGTCCATGAACAACTGGAGGAAGATCACAGCCTGAGTGCTGCTGCAAGACCCCTTACACCTGCAGCACGTCACCGTCGCGGGCAACCAGCAGGTACCATACGGGATTGACGAAGAAGCCTAGAAAAAGGCGGGATACCAGGCCGGCGACGATGACGATGGCGAATGGTTTTTGAGTGTCGGAGCCGATGCCGGTGGAGAGGGCGGCGGGCAGCAAACCCAAACATGCCACCAGTGCCGTCATCATAATAGGCCGCAGCCTCAATAGCGACGCCTCGCGGGTCGCCCCGCGTATATCCATGCCTTCCAGGCGCAGCTTATTAATGTAGGAGACCAGAATGACCGCGGTCTCCACCGAAACGCCCAGCAGCGCCAGCAAGCCCAGCACCGAGGAAACGCTGAAAGGAGTGTGCGTCAGTTTGAGTGCGATCAGTGCCCCCACCGGCTCGGTCATGACCACGCCGAAGGCAATGGTCACCGGGAACTTGAAATTACCGTACAGGGCGAACAGGATGAGGAAAATCAGTACCACCGCCAGCGGACCGATAACGTTCAACTGCTGCTTGGCCTGCACATATTGGCTGTATTCTCCCCCCCAGGTCAGCCAATAGCCTTCGGGCAGGATGATGGCCTTATTCACTGCCCGCTGACCATCTTCCACCGCGCGCGCCATGTCGCGGCCTTCAATGCTGTACTGGATGCCGATGTAGCGCGAGTTGTTCTCGCGATAGATA
>DATJEH010000263.1:0-61155 GCA_035496875.1 Terriglobales bacterium
AGAATGTCTACCGTGCCCGAAACTGAAAATAAATTCTTCATCCCTCATTTGAGCGGTGGTTCTCGCAGTCGAAAGCGTACTGCGGGAGTTGTGCGAAGTCAATTGCCTGTTCCGTTTGACGGAACCCGCAGAGCAGATAACATTCGTCGTTCTGACGGGATTTATGGCCGATTTTGCGCTAAACGAAGAAAAGCCCGAACCATTCACTGATCCGGGCCATTGTCTGACGCTTCTGTGTGGTTGGGGACAGACTACTTTGTCTTTGTGCTTGCCCGATGAGCGACAATTTCGCTCTTAATCTTTTCGTACTCGTTGGCGGACACAATCTTTCGCTTTAACAACTCGCTCTTGGCACGATACGGCCTGCCCTCGATGATCTTTTGCGACGTGGCTGGCCCGATTCCGGGCAGTGCTTCCAGTTCATCCTTTGTTGCGGAATTAATGTCGATTTTGCTCGAACTCGCAGCAGATTTCTTGGTCGTTTTCTTCGTTGTGGTCGTGCTTGTCTGAGTGCTAGTGGAATCTTCTTGTGCTCCGGCTGGAACTCCAGCCCAAACCAGCAGGGCCAGCAGACAAACTAGGACGGCTAGTCTCTTCATGTCATTCCTCCAGCAGAATGGAACCAGTAACCCACTTTCGGGTTGCCACGGTGCGTCTTTGCGGGTGACTTGGATCGAAGCAAATGGGGGGTTGGCTAGCACGCCTGCACGAAGGTTGCTGATGTCGGCGGTGAGTTCTGACGGGGGTTCTATTTGCCGATGTAAGGGACAACAAAGCCCGAACCATTCGCTGATCCGGGCCACTTTCCACGCCAATGCTATGCAGCCTTCTTCAACCGCCCCTGCCGCAGCTTCGCCCAACGTGCCTTCTGTGCCGCCGCGATTCTCCGGCGGGCACTGGCGGACATGGGACGTCGTGGTCGAACTGCCCTTGCCCCCGCTGCACGTCCGCGCCCGCGACCACGACCACGGCTGTTCAGGCTCGACAATGCGTTTAGGGCTGCGTCCACACGCTCAAGTTCTTTCTCCAAGCGACTGCGCTCCGATTGCAACTCCTTTACGGCTCGGTCTAGTGTTGCCATTGGTTCTCCTCTGTACTTCGCTGCATTGTACAACACACAATGAGAATAGACTGATCGGTCTGGAAGCTTTGCGGGTCTACGCGGCAGAGGATGACATGGGAGAACTGAGCACAGAAGAAGTAAGTAACGAATTTGAGCTATGGCCACAACCCGGTGGCGCACAATCTCGCTTCGATCATCAGAACCGTTTTACGGGCGTGGTGGTCACGCGCTTTGGATATGCGCTGCACGGAATCTACGGCACAACCGAAGTGGTGTTGACCGGAACTGACGAGCAAGATAACCATAGACAGATCGAGCGTGCGTCCGATGCTCTCAAGGCCATACTCGGGAATCGTAAGCGGCTTGCTGCCTCCTATATCTGGCGGGATAATCAGTTACTTGTTGAAAACCAGCATCGCCAGTTGTAATGGAGGAAACATGGAAGAAACTCCTGAGCAGTTGAAAGCGCGCATCGCGGAACTTGAAAAGCAACTGCACGGAAAACGCTCGGGAAAGCTTGAGTTCAGAGTTGGTGAAAAAGGCGGAGTTAGCGTCTACGGTTTAGGCCGATTCCCGGTGACGCTCTATTACGAACAGTGGATCAGGCTGCTAGATGCGGCTCCCGAGTTGCGTGCATTCCTTGAAGAGCACAAGGACAAGCTGAAGCTGAAGCAAGCGCAATGAACAGCAGTCCAGATTCAGTGGGGCAGTGAGGTATGCCGGAGCAACCTGAGAACAGACGGATTGAAATCATCTTATTCATCATTTTTATCGTGTTGTTTTTGGGTCTATTCGCTGCCTTCTGGTTCTGGCAGCACAGAAGGCTTCCAAAGCCCAAGCAAATCACTGCCGTGAGATTCATCCGGTGACATCGAATAGAACTACCCGAGTGATGTCGCAAGCTGGCTGGCACACTTGCACGACGGCTGCTGGCATCGGGCAGCGCTGAATCCTTCTATGGCCGATGTTCTTGCCTGAAACCAGTAGCCCCGAAGCATCACCGCCCAAAAATTTACGTTTGGCATGGATGGAACGCGGATAAGATGTCCTCTGTACGTCGCTCGATAATCCTGCGGGAGTCAAACTCTATGCCAGTCAGTATCGTTTGCGACGGTTGTGGGAAGGAATTGCGTCCACTGCTGTGGCGACAAGGAAGCAATGCCGGGATCAGCACTTCGGGAGCAGGCGTAACCTTCGCTTGCACGCCTGACGGCACAATCATGATCGCCTGCTCCGACCCGTGCCGAAGATTCATTAGCATAGGCCAGAGAGGAACCTTTGCGTCCTGAGCACTAGCGTCCGTCTGAAGGAGGGGCGCTAGCTAGCACGCTTGCACGAAGGCTGCTGCCTTGAGCACGCCTGCTGACTTGTGATTGCCGCCACCACTGAACCCGCCAAAAAGTGCTAGACTTCGCTCGTCGCAATCCTTCCGGCACGGAGGATCAGATGAAAGCCCTCTTCCATGGCGACCTGCTCAACTTCGGGACGATAATTCTCATCATCATGATCGGTGGTGGAGTTCTGGTGGCGCTCACGATGTGTGTGCAAAGCGTTTGGTCGATTCGCCGTCGCCGCGCTGATCAGCAGGATGAGCAAACTGGCCGGATTGAGCCAAAGGCTAACGCGCAACAAGATAAGCACCTGCCCAAGTCAGCATAGACGCTAACATTGCAGCTATGTTGTACCTGCCAATTGCGTCCACTGGTGAAGGCAGAGTTAACGAACAGGCAAATGCTGCTACCTCTTCCAACTAGTGGTGCCATTGAATACTGACGGGGTCGCTACGCGCTCCGCGCTCCGCTTTTTGCTGCCGATGTGTTCTGCTCCGGCCATTTGACTGTTGATGGCTGGCACGCTTGCACGAAGGTTGCTGATGACATCCAAACTTGTCTTCCGTAGATAATCCGGGTGTAGCTGTTCTCCTGCCGATACGACCTGCATCAGATTGCAACGCAATCAGTAGCTATAATCATGGCCGTGTGGAAATCGGTTATGTCGCGACTTCGGCACTTCTGCTCGATTTCACAATTGGGATGGGCAGGGGTGGCATTGGTGTGGTCAGCATTTTGGGCACTCGACTCGTCAATTGAAAAATGGGGTACACCCGATTTGAAATCTTCGTGGAATTCCTACACGGGGCATTTGCGGTTTGGTTCGTGGCAGGTGTGGCTGATTGGGGTGCTGCTCATTGCGCTGATCATGCTTTTCGAAGGTAGTTATCGTCATCACCGCGAGACCACATACATTTACGAATCAGCGGAGCGGAAAGCTGCACAGGAGCTAGGTGCCCTGCGAGAAAAGATCAAGGAATTGGAGTTGAAAGCTGGACAGCCAACCGATCCAACCTTGATGTTATTACGGGAAAGACAGCGCCTTGAGGCTGAACTTGAACCTTTGCTGCGAATAGAAGAAGCGGGAATCAAGGTTATTCCTACCGTCAAGATCGGTAAGGATGAGAGCGATTATCGGAAGGAGGAAATCGCAAGGTTGAGAAGAGACATAGGGACGATCAATGCCCAATTAGAGCCGCGAACCGTTCCCGCTTCGAACCGGGATTGGCCGAGAGAATGGAAGGAGCTTGCGGCTGCATTTAGAGAAGTGGCAACACAACGCATTAGGGCGGATTGGAGCCGCACAAGCGTTGGCGAAACGTGGGACATTACGGGCGGGGGTAATGATGCCAGCCGTCGGGTGCAATCATTGTGCAAGCACGCCGGTGATCTACTCATCGCGTCTCCAAAAATATCACACCGAATTCCCAACGAACTAGCCGTGCAGTCACCGATGGATAGGTGGTTATTTTGGGTGAAGGCCCAAACGGTCGCGTTCCAACACACCGGCCAAGGGATTGAATCATTGGGCAACGGGCAAACATCTGTCATATCCCTAGGCACCATCCATGACATAGCTGAAATCTCAGCTAATCTGTGTCTGGAATTTGCGAGCGAGGAGTACTAACTACCTGTGACCGACAGGGCTACGGCCGAGAGCGGAAAAGTCGATTTTTGACGTCCGTGTACACGATGGGTTCCCATACAGCACGCGAATCGGGCGAAATCGGGAAGCTCAAAGGTTCCCGGCCTGAACGGGATTGGCTAAAACTACGCCGCTTCCTCTTCGGACTTCATCGGTTCAGCAGCTTCCTTTACCGGGATGCGTTTACCAGCGGCGTGGAGCAAATCGGCATTGATTTCGCCGCCTAACAGGATGGCGAACGCTGTCCAGTAGAGCCAAACCATCAGCGCAATCGCAGCGGCAAGCGTGCCGTAAGTCTTATTAAGATTAGCAAAATGCTGAAAATAGAAGCCCAAAGCCCACGAAAGCAGAATCCAGCAGCCGACTGCGAGTACCGCACCGGGCAGAGTTCGCGTGAACTTCTGCTTCACGTTGGGGGCGAGAAAATAGATCAGTTCTACGGCGAGCACCGTAAATGCAACCGCGATAGACCATCGCAAGTAAGGCCAGATGACCACGAAGACCCTACTCAACCCCACTTTCCCCGCCAGCCAGCCGCCAAAATTAGGGCCAACCAGCATCAGGGCCAACGCAATAACCAACAGGAAACCGATGAGAAATGTCAGCCCAATCGCCAGCGGACGTGTTTTCCAGAATGGGCGATTCTCTTGAACGTCATAGGCGACGTTCAGCGCCTCTATCATGCTGGAGAACCCTCCTGATGCTGCCCAAATCGTCCCGACAATTCCGAAGGACAGCAGCCCACCCCGGTACGGCGTAATTACGTCCCGAAGCACGGTCTTAACCAGGCCCATGCTGTCTTTCGGCATGAAGCGGCCCATGAAATCCAGAGCTTCTCCAAATACGTGGTGAATGGGCAGGTATGCCACGACAGCGGCAAACATGATCAGCAGCGGGAAAAACGACATAACGAAATAATAGGAAAGACCCGCAGCCATCTGCATCGTGTGCTTGTTCTGCACATCGTTATACGTCCGCCACAGAGCGTGCTTGACCTGAGGGAATCTCATCGAAGTCTTCCCTACTCAGTATTGAGATGCTGGATCGCAGCTAATCTGTCCAGCACTGCTCACGAACAGGATTAATCATTGACGGGGGTTTGTGACCGATCCCCCTTCCCGTTGACCGGGAACCCGACTCGTCCTACCATCGTGCTTACATTCCTGCCGATGGCCGCTTCCTCCCAACTCGTTGGGCAGACTGTCTCCCGCTATCGCATCATCGAAAAGATTGGCGGAGGTGGCATGGGGGTGGTGTACAAGGCCGAGGACACGGAACTTGGCCGCTTTGTCGCGCTGAAGTTCTTGCCGGAAGACCTAGCCAAAGCCCCGCAAGCATTGGAGCGGTTTCGCCGGGAAGCGCGGGCTGCTTCGGCGCTCAATCATCAGAATATCTGCACTATTTACGACATCGGAAAGCATGATGACCACACCTTCATCGCGATGGAGTTTCTGGAGGGAACGACGCTGAAGCAGAAGGTCGGGGGAAAGCCACTGGAGATGGAAGCAGTTCTCGATTTGGGCATCCAGATCGCCGATGCTCTCGACGCCGCACACTCAAAGGGCATTATTCATCGCGACATTAAGCCAGCAAATATCTTCATCACCAGCAGAGGGCAAGCAAAAATCCTCGATTTCGGGCTGGCGAAGGTCGCGGTCACGTCTTCCTCGGCCACCAACGCTCCGACGGTGGATGCTGACGAGCACCTGACCAGTCCCGGCACTGCCGTTGGAACCATCGCCTACATGTCGCCGGAGCAGGTACAGGGCAAGGAATTGGATGTCCGCACGGATTTGTTCTCGTTTGGCGCTGTGCTTTATGAAATGGCCACTGGTACGCTGCCGTTTCGCGGCGACACGTCGGGAGTGATCCTCGACTCCATTCTCAACCGACTGCCGGTTGCACCAGTCCGGCTGAATCCCGATATTCTTATCGGGTTAGAGCAAATCATCAATAAAGCGCTAGAGAAGGGCAGGGATATTCGGTATCAGTCTGCTGCAGAACTAAAGGCTGACCTGAAGCGGATTAAGCGGGATGCGGAATCGCGCCAATCAACCGCCCTCGTAAAAACCGTTGGCACGGCAAAACCGCGATGGCCACAGTGGGGCATTGTGACCACGATTTTAATCTTGTTGATCGCGCTGGCTGCGGCAGGAACATTTTACTTCGGGCACAGGTCTGACCATATTGATTCAATTGCCGTGCTGCCATTTGTAAACACAAGTGGCGACCCAAGTGTGGAATACCTGAGCGATGGGATAACCGAAGGCATAATACACAACCTTTCCCAACTTTCTCAGGTGCGGGTAATGGCGAGGAGCACAGTCTTTCATTACAAAGGACGAGAAGCCGACCCACGGCAGATTGGCAAAGACCTTGACGTGCGTGCGGTGGTGACGGGAAGCTTGTCAAAGAACGGAAATGCCATGCGGATTGAAACGGAATTGGTCGACGCTAGTACTGGCGCGGAAATTTGGGGCGATCAATTCGAACGGCAACTCTCGGCTATTAGCACAATTGACCAACAGATTGCGACGAACATTTCGGACAAATTGCGTTTGCGGTTGTCAGGCGAGGACAAGACTCGACTAAACAAACGTTCAACTGAAAATGCAGAGGCTTACCAACTGTACCTTAAAGGCAGATTCTACTGGAACAAACGAACAGGAGATGGGCTGAGGAGAGCAATTGATTACTTCAATCAGGCGGTGAACGAAGACCCGACCTACGCTCTCGCATATGTCGGTTTGGCCGATTCCTACAACGCGTTGTCGGTCAATAGCGACGTGCCTCCTGCGGAATCTTTCCCACGGGCGAAAGAAGCAGCTTCGAAGGCACTAGCTATCGATCCAACACTCGGTGAGGCGCACGTTGCCCTCGCCAACGCTCTCGTAAGCTACGATTGGAACTGGCCGGATGCAGAGCGAGAACTTTCAAAAGCAATCCAGTTGAATTCGAACTATGCGCTAGCCCATCATGTTTTCGGCCTTTATTTCTCGTACCGAGGAGAACACCAGCAAGCCGCCAGCCAAGAACGGAGGGCACAAGAGCTCGATCCGCTCTCCCCAATCGTGAACAGTGTCGCGGCCCGCACCTTCTACTTTGCCCACGATTACGGCAAAGCGCGTGAACAGTTACGAAAAGCATTCGAAATCGATCCCGGCTTTTGGGTTGCACACATGTTTCTCGGCAAAATTTACGCTGAGGAAGGTCGATATGAGGACGCGATTACCGAATTTCACAAGGCGGGAGAATTTACGACTGAGCCGCTGTCGATGATCGGCTTTAGCTACGCTAAGTCAGGAAGGGTTGTTGAAGCAGACGCCGTCCTTCAGCAACTTACCTCGATGGCAAAGCAGCGCTATGTTCCGCCCTTCGCGTTTGCTATTGTTTATGTTGGTCTTGGCGATACAGATCAAGCATTCAAGTGGCTAAATAGAGCCTATGACGGACGCGATACTTTGCTATCCCTATTGAAAGTTGAGCCAATGCTTGATCCGATCCGCGCTGATCGACGCTATGTTGACCTGCTACGCCGGATGGGACTGCCACAGTGAGTATCGCAGAAATTAGACAGGGTATGAGGCTATGCCGCGGTCTTGCGACTAGCTCCTACGAGTGATTGAACGTAGTCGTTCAATGCTATTTCCATGTTCCTCTTTGCGTCCTCGAACGAACTACCCTGTACGGTGATGTTCAATCCGTCCGCGACAGCGTGCCACCCATCACTGTCCTGCCAGAATTTGCATTCGAACGGGACATGGGCGATTACAGGGACACTCACTGCGTGCATGGTGGCGCTCCTTGACTGGATTTGCCTTTGGTATTGTAGATCAGTACCCGCACATTTCACCTAGTCGCGAGGACAAGCAAAAGCGGCTTACGGGGTTTATGGCCGAGAGTGGAAAATCTGGATTTCACCATCTGTGTGGCCCGTACCTCCCCTGCTGCAGCCGTTTCGCTTTAGGGGAGAAGCTTATAGTGTCCGGTTCCCCATGGGGAGTCGCTGAACGTCGCTCCGATGTGCCGCAAAGATATTATGCAATCGTTGAGTATTTCATCTTGTACTGGAACTAAAACAGTGATATAAAGTCTCCAAGCATCAGGAAGTGCCGCGAGGCACGCCAACCGAAAGACAAACGGTGGTATTGGGTGCAAACCCAGATGCGGCAGGTTAATCCTGCAAGTCTCGATCCTGATGCCCAACTCTTTCCTTGAAGGAGCAGTGGGCATGGACAGTTCGTTTCAGTTCGCGTTTCCAGCCGATAGAGTCCACCCCAAGATTCGTCTACAACAGAAACTCCACCCGCAGCGCTTCCCTCAGATGCCCACGGTCATGGGCGCAGTGGTTAGCTATCTGGTCGATGCTGAGTTTGTTGACCCGCAGATTCAGGAAATCACCGTCACGACCGACGGTACCGTTCTGGCGCGTGTCAATCACGAACCGAACTTTAATCGCTACATCGGGGAGTACAGCGATCTAATGCGCCACTGGTTTGGTCTGCTCTCGGTCGCGGGCCTGACACCAGAGGAGCGAGCTTATGCCGATGCGATTTTCGCGGAACGGATCGGGTTCTACGGTCCGAGCCAAGCCTAGGGGGACGAGATGAACAACCAGAGACCGATACGTGCAGCAATCTATGCGAGGATCAGCACCAACGGCCAGTCCACCGAGCCGCAGCTTCTGGAGGTGCGCGATTTCATTGCGAGGCGCGGCTGGAGATTAGCTGGCGAGTACGTTGATGCCGGAATCAGCGGGAGCCGGGAGCGCCGACCTGAGCTTGACCGCCTTTGGTCTGACTGCCGCCGAGGGCGCATAGACGCGGTGGTCGTGTACCGTTACGATCGCTTTGCGAGAAGTCTGCGCCAGTTAGTGAACGCGCTGGAGGAGTTTCGTGCCGTTGGCATCGATTTCATCAGCCTACACGAAGGCGTGGACACCAGTACCCCCAACGGGCGGCTCGTCTTCGGGATTTTCGCCAGCATCGCGGAGTTTGAGCGCGAGTTGATCCGTGGGCGAGTCCGCAGTGGGCTAGCTGCTGCCCGAGCCAAGGGGAAACGAATTGGCCGTCCGCGTGTCAATGCCAATGCTCACCAGGTTGCCCATCTAAGGGCCGCTGGAGCCTCTTGGAGCGAGATTTGCCAGCAGACTGGACTGAGCAAGGGGGTGGCGCAGCGGGCCTTCTACAGCTTGCCCAAAACCCTCCCCGAATCCACCCCGCTAAGTTCCTGATTTGCCAACACCGAGTGTGGTGCTTCCCGGCTTGCCCAAATCCAAGTGGTTTTGAGGCGGCTTAAGACCGGCGGGAGCCGGGGTGTCCTTACGCCCGAGAAGGTAGACGGGCCAAGAGTTCCGGTAGCGAGACTCCCAAGGCGGCGGCAACGTGAAGCAGGTTGCGGATGGAAATGCTGTGGCTACCCCGCTCGACATCTGCAATGAAGCTTCGCTGAAGACCGAATTCCTCGGATTGCGGTGATATGTTATCTACATGGGCAGTATTGACCCAAAGCTGGTTGATTCTGTGAAACGCCATTGTAAGTCGGGGTACGAGCCTGAATTGGCATCGGAAACAGAATGGGAGTATGTCTTCAAGACAGGCCCGAAGTCCTATTATTCGTCTTTCCAAATTCATGCTAGATGTGCCGCTTCAGATCGCGGCGTCCCAAATTCGTGAGCGCTGGCCGAATCTGACCGAGAGTGAACGGCTGAATTTCGCTTTAAACTTCTGGCGCAAGACCACTTGGGATGACAACGACACCGAAATCTTAGAAATGATTATGGAGCACGGCAATGATCCCCTCTGGCGTAACTGTGCGCTTGCGTTGTTGAACCACCCGAATCGTGAACGCGCTGTGACTTTCCTCATCGAAAGGCTGCAAAAGTGGTCGCTGCCTGATGAACCACTCAATTACATCCAAGCACTCGGAATGTTCAAAGATCGCCGTGCCACGCCAGCGATCAGGCCGTATTACGAGAAGTATCGCAAAGAGATGGAAACCGAAGCCACAATTGGTGTGCCGGACAATGTGACTTTCGGGCCGATTCCTTACCATGCCTATTTGACGACCTGCGGTAATCTTTTGAAAATCGAGGGTTCAGTCGAGTACGACGAAGCATTACGAAAATATCTCGATCATCCCCATGAACAGGTTCGCTGGTGGGCAGAACATGCTCTTGGAATAGAAGGGCCAACAACACTCAAGAGAAGGGATGGGTACGAGAAGAAGCATCCGAAGAAGTAAATCACCTGTGGTCACTGCTTTTCAATGCGCGTACCAGTCCGAATGAGGCGACCAGCGATTACACCGTAGACACTGCGTCGAAGTCCACTGATACAAGCAAGCCGGACAGACTCCGCCGGTGTCGAAGGTGTTCCAGACTTGTCCGCAGGTGCAACTCCACTGATCTTGCTTGCGAGGTGTCCAGCCGCATAGAGGACAGCGGATGCGTGGAGGAGATGGGGCGTGAGTCTCTTCGTCCTCGACCGGAACGTGGGTGTCGGAGTCCATTGGCATGATTCAAAACCATGCCCGTCTAGCGGCAACCGGAATTATCCCGCGAACATTAGAGGGAGGGAGCCAAGTAGTGTGGAGTACGTCAGGCCAACAACTTGAATCCCCAAATCGAGACGTACAGCCAAGCCATAATGATGGCGGAAATCGCCGCGAGGATCGCGGTGGCTCGCTTCAGCCTGTAGCGCTCCAGCACTGCGGAAGCCAGCCAGACGTTAACAAGGATCGCGGAGAATGCCAGCAGGACAACGAACACCTCTAACGTGCTAAGGTCGTGCATTCTTTAACTTTCAGGATTTCCAGAGGATGACAAGATTATGCCACCAAAGGCTGTGGATTTCAGGGCTGATTCGTAGGAGTCGCCTTTGTCGTTCTAGTGTGCGACTCGCGGAGCAATGAATGTGTTCTGAGCCGCGATGACCTTCCAAGCACCATTGCGTTTCTCAAGGATGTGCTTCAGGTGGTTCCGCAGGACGCGATCCGCATAGGGACTGCCGGGTGGAAGCTGGCGGACGTTCGACACCTCCAGATCAAGGTCAACCATCATGTACTTGGGGCCGAGCATCCTAATCCGTCGCACGGTCCCTTGGATGCGACTGCCTTTGAACATTCCATTCCAAAGGTCTACGTGCTCCTGCACGATTGCTGTCTTCCCCTTCACGACCGCTCCAGAGGGGTCAACCAGTTCGGCTTCCGGCCAGTAGTTTTCCCCATAGGCTTGGCCGTCGGCGTGATTCCACGAATTGATAAACCGACTTAGCATCGCATCAGCGGCTGTGCGTGCTTCATTGGGAACAGTTTGACCGAAACTGACAATGCCGGTGAGGGCAAACAAGCTCAAGAGTACTCGGCCGAGTTTCGACATTGACGTCTCTCCCCGCGACAACGCGGCCACCAAGCGACACCCATACTGGGCAGACCTTACTGTGAAACCCAAACGACAAAGCTCAAATCGTGCCCTTCGTAGTGCCCCGTAATCTCCCAACAGCCGAGCGTGGGAAGGTTGATGCCCGTCACCATGAAACATGAATTCAAATCTTCCCGACAGCCGTTGTTGGCGCGGTCAGCCATCAGCGGCGGGGCAGGAGCATCCAATCTCCGACCTGTTACCGTCAAGGGCGGCTGTGGCTCCGCACGCGAGTTGTAGCCTTGGCTCCAGAAGGCCAGCTTTTGCCGAAAAGTCGGATCACCGGGCGTGTAGTGGGGCAATCTCTCCCATGTTCCGCCATTGTGGAGCATCGTCCACAGTTCATCCGTCCCGAACCAGAACGTTCCAGCAGGTGCTTTGGCGGGATATGGCGGCGGGGGCACAAACGGCTGGTCTTCAGGCTTCGTGACCGGGCAAGTGTCGGGAATCCCCTTTGTTGGCGAGGAAAATGTGCTGGCGCAAGCGAACACCGTCACCAACACAATGAAAGCTACTGATCGCAGGAACGGCATGGCTACCTCCCGCTTCAGGAATTGTCGCTCCAGTCGAAACCAGAAGCAATTGTTTAGTCGCCGCTAACGCTGATGCTAGCGCCTTCCGAATCCACGAATTGAGCCAATATGCCACCGAAATCCTGTTTCGTGGGCTTCATTGGGAACTGCACCCCTTTGCCTGTCATCTCAGCATGGAACTGCTGAATATCGGGAACATTGAACCCGAGTTCGACCTTACCGGGTGGATTTCTATCGGAAGCAGGGTGGAGCGCTAGCGTGGTCTCGCCTGTAGAGAACTCGCTCCATCCCGGCGAATTAAATTTGAGCGGCAGACCGAGAACGTCACGGTAGAACTTGACGGCTCTGTCCATGTCACCGACGAACTCAATCACATAACTGAGCTTGGCTGGCATGAGGCACCTCGGTCAGCGAGATTACTGCGTCGGAACAGAGGGATCAAGGTTGATTCCGGTGCTGCTAGTTGTTGGACGCTGCGGTGGGCGTGGCACGCTGACGTTCGTCGTTGGGTTCAGCAACGCCCAATCCATGTCCACGCAGAACTGGAAAAACGCCCTAATCGCCGCCAGTTCAGTCCGCACGGTGGCGACGGATGCCCCTTCTGCGAGTCGATCCTGCACCCAACTGTTGACGTGGGGCCGGAGGAAGGAGTTGATGTCCTTGTGACCGGGAAATGCCCGCCTAAAGCGGTTTAAAGCGCGGGAATAGCGTTGTAGCGTGTGCTTTGACCGGGTGAGCCGAAGCTGATTTTCCCACTTTTGCTGGCAGTCGCTTATCGGGTGGAGTTCGATTCCGCCTGAAGTTGTACGGGGTCTTTGGCCGACCTGTTGTTCATCAGTTGATTCCATAGTTGTTGTCCTCCATTGTTTTCCGCGTGAATCCTGTGTTTCTAACCAGTTGGATCAGTTTTCGTCCATTTCTCGACTTTTCAAGAGCAACACGCCAAGGTGAGCGCGTATCATCTTGCTGGCGTGCGGCTTTCGCCATGCACGGCTGTTCAAATAGCGGAAAACCTTTTCCAGCTAAATTGCTTGTTTTGCAAGCCTCCCGTGCTATAGCCGGGGAATGGCCCATTTTTGTCGAGTCGGGAGCGACGTGAGCCGTGGTTTCACTCCGGTACTTTTTACCCTTTTCAGGCTTTTTCTACTGCAGGAGTGTTCGCTCTCCACTCACACTCTTGGTGTTTTATGTAATAAAAAAAAAAGAAAAAAAGGGGGGAAAGGTCGTAGTGCATTGTGCTACAGCTACTTGCGCCAACTTCTCTTCCCCCGAAAAGCACCCAAGAAGCGGGCTAAAGGGCGTTCGTCACCCGATCTTCTGGAAACTGCTGCTGATGCCCTTGTACGTAATCCTTAAAGACGTACAGGATGAGCGGCCTACCTTTTGTCGGTCTGCCAAACGGGACAATATCGCCCGCATCCCGCAGCGTAGCCAGCCGCTCCATCCTACTGCGGTGATCAACGGACTTGAACGCTTCGGTGAACTGCGTCTTGCTGATACCGACCACGCCCGCCGTTTTGATCCGGTCGGCCATCTTCGCCAGCGCAGCACCTTCGGCGTTCATCCCCGTGGGCAGCAATTCGAAGATCGTCGCCTCGATCTTCGCAGCAGTCTCAAATGCCCGCTTCATTGCAGCCGGTGACACTTCAAGAGTGCCCGATTCCGCAGCTTCATGGATGACGGCAAGCTTCGGCACCATTATCCTTAGCCGATTGAAGAACGGCATGGCGAGAGCAGCGTTTGGCTGATCCATAAAGCGTTTCCGCGTTTTGACGTACCAGTCCTTGTAGAGGCTCTGCACCTCTTTCGACAGCACAACGCAGCCCTTCAGCTTCGCAATTTTTCTCAACTGTTCAGCGAGTTTGTCCTGAAGGCTATCGTCCGGTGCCGGGGGAATTGGAACGACCTTCTCGGTGCCGTTCAGCTTCAGAATCGTGAACCGTGGTAGAAACCCACCTGTCGTGTCCGACTGTGCGAGGCTGTCCGTCAGCCAGTCCTCTGAGCTAGTGGCGAGAATGTTGAGGCGAGGGGCCACAGCGAACATGATTGGAGGTGTGTCCCCTTTCTTTCCTGTCTTGCGGTACAGCAATGGCTCAGGAACCTTGTAGTTGTCGTACCTGTCCGTGATCCACTCCTTCGTGCCGTTGAACTGGTTGCTACCGAGTTTCTTCAGCGCAACCGACATCTCCTCCCATTGGTACAGACCCCTTGGATGCGCGGCGATGTCCTGATACAGGGCTTGCGGGCTTCCCCAAGAGGCACTACGGACTAAGTCCTGTAGGCCAGCTTTCTTGAGTACCTCATCAGCTAGTCGCACAAGAGTGTTGCGTCCCATGCCACTAGGAGAGATTAATAGCACCCACAGATCAAACGGAAGCTTCGTGTGGCCGAACTCGATATATACTCCGTTCCGGTTTAGCAATGACGCAATAATCACCATGGCAACGGCTTCGTGAGCGTCGGCGGGTGCTTCGATAATGTCTGCGTACTGCTTGTAGGTCAGAATGAAATTCTCCTTCGGGGGTGTTGGTGGAACAGGAACCCCTTCTGGCAGTCCCGGTAGAAGATTCAGTCCCATGGCTATCGCACCTCCTGCCGACGAGTGCGGTCGATCTGCTTAAGGAGGAGCCGGTGAGCGGCGAACAGATCGCGTGCGGGCGCGACAGCCCCGGTTTCGAACTGGTGCTCAAGCGTAGGTGCCTGAGCCTTGGTGTCATCGAAAATGAAAGACACGACTCCCGGTTGCTGGGACGGCTTGCACCCAAGGAATGGCAGGTGTTTACCAGCAATGAGAAATGCGGCAAGCTGGATTTTGTTGGTGGTGAAGCAGTTGGATGTTGAGTTGTTGGTTAGCATCTTTATTGTCCTATTACTAATGGTGTACCGCCAAACGTCAGCGGATTTCATGGGGTTTTCAGGCCGATCTGGGTGGGGTCAAATGTGTCTGACTCCCTTTAACAGTAGAGTGGCTGGAGCCAAAAAGTTGACAGCGCCCCACTCTCGGCAGCCGATTTGCTCTCCTAATATAAGAGTGCCCAAGTGTCTCGAAGTGTTCATGGGGTCGAGGAACGGCCATGCTCGGCCAAAGACCCCGTCACCGCACTTCGCTAGGCGATCAGTCCCATAACCCCACAACGCGCTGTCGTTTGATTTGAGAAGCCCGTAACGAGAGAAGGCAAGACAAGTAGTCAGCCAAATACAAGCGAAATCGTTAACCGCCGGTTGCTGCCCACCTAGGGATTCAGTAGCGGCCCGATGTCAGCGGCTCTTCATGTGAATTGGAACGTAAACAAAAAAAATCATGAGAGCGTAAGTACATCATTCGATTGAATTTCTGAGGAAGTAACATTCCTCGGAATCTCTGTACATTCAGGCACTTAGCTGCAGTTTTTCAGTCCTTTCAGAACCGCTGCCCCGGTGAATCCTACTCAGGCTCGCATCATCTATATTCGTGTAAGTTCTGAAAGGAGAACACTAATGTCACAAGGTAAGATTACTACAGTAACTCATAAGAGCAGGGTCGCATTTGCAGAAGAGGCTGAGACAATCATGGCCCTGATTAGGGACGGAGCAACCCCAGCCAAAGTTGCCCGTTGGCTTCAGCGGTTCGGGCAGGACGCGTACCGGCTTGGGTACGAAGGCGGCTACCAGCAGGGCCATGACGCGGGAGTCGAGCACGGCTACGGATCGGCCCATGAAGAGCAGCGTAGCCGGGAGCAGTTGGCCGCAGTGCTTCAGCACCGCGAAGCCGACCAAATCTCGCAGGGCATAGTTGAACACTCGGCTGATGCTGTGCAATTGAATTAGACCAATTTATCTGTTGTCATCTAAGTCCCGTAAGTTAACCGGGCAAGCAGTGGAGTTAGGCTGCTGAACCTGATTGGAGGGCGTATGAATGGAAACGTTGTCAACGCCCAAGAAGTGCTCTAGTATCAGTGCGGAATCAGCGGGCCATCGGAGGAAACAGATGGCTCGTTACCAGAAAGGCCAGTTGTTGTTGTTGGGTAAAAACAAGGACGTGTACTACGGCAGGTTCCGCGAGGATGTCGAACTGCCAGACGGCAGATTAAAGCGCATCTACCGTAAAGTGCGCCTAGGCACCACCGAGGAACTTCCCACCAAACGCATGGCTAGAAGGATTCTAGACAAGCATCTGGAAAAAGTGAACAGTCTAGACTCCCGGCCTAAAGCCCACTTGACCGTTCGCCAGTTTGTCGCCATGTACGAAGAGGACTACTTGCCTATGCTCAAGCCGGGTTCGCAGGACACGTATCGTTCTCTCATTTACAACCACATCCTCCCGTTCTTTGGCGACACGCTGCTGGATGAAGTTTCTGTGCAGCAAGTGCAGCGCTTCGTTAATCAGGTGTCGCCGCAGAGTGTAGTCAGCGTGCTAGGCGCATTCCGCTCCATCTGGCGGCGGGCGCTGCTGTGGGGCAAGGCATCGCATGATCTGTTTCCCAAAAAGGGGATCAAGCTGCCTGAAGTTCTGCCTACCGAGCGCGAACCGTTCACGGACGAGGAAGTCAACCAGATCATCGAGGCGGCGAACGAACCGCAGCGAACCTTGTACTGGATCGTGGCCGAGACTGGAGTCCGCATCAGCGAAGCGCTGGCGCTCAAGGTCGAGGACATCGACTTTAGCACCGGGCGTCTGCGGGTGCGGAAGAATCTCAATCGGCACCGGGAAATCGGGACTCCCAAGTCTAAACACGGCTATCGCAATCCAGTGCTCTCGCCTGAACTACTGGCGCATTTGCACCAGCGCTACATCAACTCTAGCGGCTTGCTGTTTCCCGGCCCCAAGGGTGCCATCAGCTACCGCAGCGCCATTCATTCGCTCCACCGGCTGCTGGCCCGTTTGGGAATTCCCCGGCGCGGCTTCCACTCCTTCCGCTATGCCAATGGTACGGCTATGGTGGAGCTTGGAGCGGATGTGAAGACGCTACAAACCCGGTTGGGGCACTCCAACCCCACCTTGTCCATCCAACTATATTCGCGGGCAGTGCCGTCTCAAGAGAGGCTACTTGCCGCCAAATTGGGCGCAAAATTTGCACCCAAGTTGCACCCTCGCGAATCTATTGCATGAAAATAAAGGGGTTAAGTCCCAGCGCCTATTCTCGTCTATTTAGGGTACTCTTGAGTTAACTGATGGCCGGCAATATCCACGACGAAGAGATACTGGGGAAAGCCTATGACAGCCGCTTGATGCGGCGGCTGCTCAACTACCTGCGGCCGTACAAGTGGCAGGTGACTATCGCCCTGGTGGCCATTATCTTCAAGGCGGTAGCGGATGTGCTCGGCCCCTACTTCGTCAAGATAGTGGTGGATCGCTATCTGGCTCCCACCACGCAGGCGACCCATAGCTGGCTGGGCTCCAAGCTCAGCAACAATCCCCTGAGCGGCGTGGGCCAGATAGCCGGCCTGTATGTAGCCACCCTGGTGATCAGCTTCCTGCTGGAATACCTGCAGACCTACTACATGCAGTGGACGGGGCAGATGGTGATGTTCGATCTGCGCAGCCAGATCTTCCGCCACCTGCAGCACATGCACGTAGGCTTCTTCGATAAGAACCCGGTGGGCCGCCTGGTCACGCGCGTTACCAGCGACGTGGACGCGCTCAATGAGATGTTTACCGCCGGCGTGGTGTCCATTTTTGAGGATGTCTTCGTGCTGGCCGGCATTGTGGCCATCATGATGAGCATGAACTGGAAGCTGGCGCTGATCACCTTCGCCGTGCTGCCCTTCATCTTTCTGGCCACCATGGTTTTCCGGCGCAAGGTGCGCGATTCCTACCGGCGTATCCGGGTGGCCATCGCCCGCATTAATGCCTACCTGCAGGAACACGTGAGCGGCATGATGGTGCTGCAGCTGTTCAACCGCGAGAAGCGCGCCTACGACAAGTTCCAAACCATCAATGCCTCGCACATGGACGCGTTCCTGGACGCGATCATGGCCTATGCCGTCTATTACCCGGTGATTGAAATTCTCTCCGCCACCGCCATTGCCAGCGTGATCTGGTTCGGCGGCAATGATGTGCTCCGGGGCATAACCTCGAGCGGCCTGGCGGTTTCCTTCTCCCGCAGCAAGCTGGTTACTTTCCAGGTTGTTACCGGCGTTACCACCCTGGGAACGCTGGTCGCGTTTATTCAGTACGCGCAGCGTTTCTTCCGGCCTATTCAGGACCTGAGCGAGAAATACAACATATTGCAGTCGGCCATGGCCGCCAGCGAGCGCGTCTTCAAGCTGGTGGATACGCCGCCACAGGTGGTCTCACCCGCGGTTATTAAGGGACCGGCCGGAGCGGGACGCATCGAGTTCGATCACGTGTGGTTTGCCTATCGCAATATCCCCATCGGCGCCGACGGGCAAGATGGAAAAGCAAGCTTCGGGGGCAAGGGCGACCGCGCCACACCTGAAGCCGAAGAGCCAGACTGGGTGCTGCGCGACGTCAGCTTTGCCATCGAACCGGGCGAAACCGTGGCCATTGTGGGCCATACCGGGGCGGGGAAGACCACCATCATCTCCCTGCTCATGCGCTTTTATGACGTGCAGCGCGGCGCCATACGCATTGACGGCGTGGATGTCCGCGAAATGGACTTGCATGAACTGCGCCGCCGTTACGGCGTGGTCCTGCAGGATCCATTTCTTTTTTCCGGCACCGTGGAGCAGAACATCCGCTTGGGCTCGGCCTGGATTGAGGACGAGGCGGTCGAGCGCGCTGCGGAAGAAGTCAACATCGCCGACTTCATCCGCAGCTTGCCGGATGGTTTCAAGGAAAGCGTGCGCGAGCGCGGCAGCACCCTTTCCACCGGCCAGAAGCAGCTGATTTCTTTCGCGCGTGCCCTGGCCCACGACCCCAAAATTCTGATCCTCGATGAAGCCACCTCCAGCGTGGATACGGAGACTGAGTTCCGCGTGCGCGAGGCCCTCACCCGCATGGTAGAAGGGCGCACTTCCATCGTCATCGCCCACCGCCTCTCCACTGTGCAGCGCGCCGACAAAATCCTGGTGATGCACAAGGGCAAGCTGCGCGAGATGGGCACGCACCAGGAATTGCTCGCACAACGCGGCATCTACTGGAAGCTTTATCAGTTGCAGTACAAGGACCAGGAGATTCCCGCCGGAGCCCCCAGCACCGTGGCCGGCGACGACTAGGCGCACAGGGCCCGTTCGGCGTGTTCCCCTCAGCCTCGCCGTGCTGCCTCGATGGCGGCGATGTCGATCTTCTTCATGGGCATCATCGCCTCGAAGGCACGCTTGGCCTCACCGCCACCAGCCGCCAGCGCATCGGTTAGCGCGCGCGGGGTGATCTGCCAGGAAAGGCCCCAGCGGTCCTTGCACCAACCGCACTGGCTTTCGGTGCCGCCATTGCCGACGATTGCGTTCCAGTAACGGTCCGTCTCTTCCTGATTCTCCGTCGCGATCTGGAAGGAAAAGGCCTCGCTATGCCTGAACGCGGGGCCGCCGTTGAGGCCGAGACAGGGAATGCCCAGAACGGTGAACTCCACCGTCAGCACGTCGCCCTTTTTCCCGCCCGGATAGTCACCCGGAGCCTCGTGAACAGCGGTTACTTTACTATCCGGAAAAGTAACGGCGTAGAAGCGCGCCGCCTCATGCGCGTTCTTGTCGAACCAGAGGCAGATCGTGTTCTTTGGCTTCATGTTCGCGTGCTCCTTGTGCTCGAAAATGGTAGCCGCCGGTCCTGCCCTGTGAATCATATCGCTGGCAGCGATCGACTTCCAGATCCGCACCCCATTCTCGAAGCCCGATCGAGACAAAAAAATCAGCCTGATTGCGGACTCTGAAATCCGTCTGCGACGGCGTCATGCCATTTTGCGATTGCGGCCCGGGACCAGGGATGGTGTGCGCAATGTCTGACAGGCAATAGCCGCCAGCAGAAATGCGAGAGCAAGAAGAGGCAGCGCCAATGACAAGACAAGATATTTGGGCCTGAAAACAAAATCAATCACCCTGCGTCCGGACTGCACAAACAAACCGATCAGAGCGCCATCGGTCCGAAAAACGCGCTGGCTCCTGCCGTTCATTATGGCGGTCCAACCAGGATATGAAGCCTCACTGATAACCAAAAAAGCCGTTTGCTGGTTCTCTGTTGTTAGCCTGAAGTGATTCGGGCTGAGCCACTGGAAGTCTGTCCTGCCGGAACCATACGCCGAACCAGCCTGCGGCAGGCGGTTAAGTTCGGGCTGCAATTCATCGGTGGCTTCCGCCACCAGGGCCTCCCTGCTCGGGTCGAAGTCAGGGCTCCCGAGTTTCTGAGCAACCGCGGCTGAAGAGGTTCCGGCGCTGAGCTTGTACACCAGCCAGGCTCGTGGCAGCGCGCGCGGGTTTTCGTAGACCTTGTTCTTGCCGGCAGCGAATGCCACGGGCAGAGTGAGGCGCTGCTCGCTGATAATGTACTTTACTCCCAGAATGTTCTCGGCGTTTTCGCTCGTGCCCATGTCTACCATGGACTTAAGGCGGGTCGCTTCAGTCCCCGAGATGGTTTCCAGTCTATAGACATCGCCAATCGGATTTGGGTAGTAGGAACCTCGAAATGCCACACGCGCGTTGCCTGCCCGGGCATTAAGAAACCGAAGCACGTCATCTTCCTGGTAGTAGCGGCTGGGTTCGAAATTTGTCAGCCTGTCGAAGCCCGATTTGGGTTGTATGTAGGGGCTGAGGAAAGCATGGTAATCAAACAGGAGAATAATCATGATGCCAACCAGGAGCGTGCGTTGTCCGATAAGTCCGGAGCCGCGAACGCAAAACAGGGCAGAACTGGCGAGCAGCAGCAGACATGCAAAAAACAGGCCATCATAGCCGGGCGAGCTCATTAAGCGAACTTGGCCGATATACATGCCGGATACGATTGCGGTTATGGTCAGAGAAAGGGCTAGCAGCCAACGCACCGGACGTCGCCATAAGCCATCAGTACGGTCGGAGGCGCTGCAGCTACTGAGGCTCTTCAGGAAGGCATCGCAGCCGAAACCGGCGAGCAGCGCGCCCGCGAGGTGCGCCATTACCAGATTGCGTTGCGCCGCGCGGGTTGCACGGTAGAACGGCACGAGCAGGTAGAACAATCCGTGCAGGGGTGAGTACGAGCCCACGGACAGAGCCACGAATAGCAGCAGTACCAGCCAGCACCAGCGGACAAGGTGCGAAGTTGGCAGCAATACGATGGAAAACAACAGAAAAAACAGAGGCAAAATGCCGAGATAGGGGGGATTATCTACCGGCGAGTAGTTGGCAAACAGAAGCAGCACAAGATCCCTGGGGTGGAGAATGAACTTCCCCGCGATGGAATAAGGCAGTGTGGCGTTTGCCGGGACGGGGTGCTGGTTTTCGACCACGTCCACCCAGCGAAGGGCTTGCGACGAATATTCGAAGGAGGGAATGAGCTGGGGAGCGGAATACAATCCAGCGAAAAGAAAAACGAGCAGCGTGACGGACGCGGTTACGCGGCGGGGAAAATTCATTCCCTGTTGGTCTTCGCCGGGGTGGCTCCAGAACCAAAGCATGACGGCAGTGAACGCCAGGCCGATGCCGCAGTACAAGACCGGCTGGTGATGTCCGGCGAGGAAGCTAAGCGCCAGGCAAAACCCTGCCAGGTTGGCGAGCAGGAATCGCTTTGATCTCGTGCGGGCGGCGAGGGCAGCAAAATAGAACAAGAACACTGCCGGAATCCAAACGGTTCCATAGAACAGATTGATTTGGGCAAAGGAGCGCCTGGCGACGGAGCCAGAATAGGTATATGCCATTGCCGCAATGGCTGAAGAAAACGGCGACAGGCGAAGCCGGCGGCCGAGAAGAAAAATAAACACGGATGCCAGGAAGCAGTGCAACAGTATGAAAGCGGTTATGTAACCGGTCGAAAGGAGTCCACTCTTGTCCAGTGGAAGGGCCGCGAAAGCCAGGTTAAATGGGTAATAAACGCCAGTTTGCGCCTCGCCGAGGAAAGGGCGTCCTCCGTCGGTAAACGGGTCCCAGAAGGGAAAGCTGTGGTTGTGGAGGGTCGCCGCCATGAACTGCGACCAGGGATAGGTTTGCCCAGCTGAATCAGACCATGCCATCAAGGTGTACTGCTTAGTCAGAGCGACCTTCCAGAACACAGTGACCACGCAAAGAAGCAACAGGGCCAGGTACGCCCCTGAGCCAAAATTCCTGCTACTGCGATCACTGACTGCAAGGGACCCTTGCTGATGCACTCGTTTGCTGCTCAAAGCGTGCCGGTCAAGGGCGGATGGGCTGCTCACGAAGAAGTATCACACCTGTGTGGGAATGGACCATTGTGCGGCAAAACGGTTACGGAACGGTTTTGATAAGGGCAGATCTTTTTGGCGGTTGTGTATCTTTTTCTGCCCGTACAGGTCTTGTTACCAGGCTAATGGGTAGCGTCGGCAAACTCTCAAACGCGAGTGACAAGAAGTGTTGCTTTCGAGCATCGTGAGACAAGGCCGGGTTTTCCGCAATTTGTGCTACGTCGGGGACTACGAAGCGGCGAGCAGGATGGCGGAGTGTCGTATTCATCCAGCAGAAGTTGGGTACAGGCGAGAGCAACGCGCATATTGGGTTGCGGAGCTGGGAATTAGTCTTGGACCTGTTCACCACGGATTACTAGCAGCATTGTGGCAGGCCCGTGCTTTGAAGCGCGCCGGGGTCCAGTTTGCGAATGCGGGGAGCGACATCATTGCCCAAGCTCCCTCTTTCACTGTGGCGGTAGAGAACGAGGAGGAACTGTTCATATTGAGAGAGGTGGTTGCCAACGGAGTTTACAACCTGCATCCGGGCGCTGCGGGGGCTGTAGTGCTCGATATCGGCATGAATGTCGGCTTCGCGAGTTTACAATTTGCCGCCCAGTCGCAAGTTGCCGCGGTATGGGCCTATGAGCCTGTTCCCGCAACTTATGGCAGAGCCTTGCGCAACCTCAACCGGAATCCGGATTTGTTCGCCAAGATCAGCCCGCATAATTGCGGATTGAGCGATGCCGGGGGAGAGATGACCTTCGACTACTCGCCTCATTGGCGCGGGGCCGCGGGAGTGAACGGGCTGACGCCGGAGTTCCGCCATTATCACCGCAGCGACGGTGTGAGCCGCGTCACGGTAAAGGTTCGCAGTGCAAGCGAGGTGGTCCGGGAGCTGCGGGCGGAGCACCCGGGGGCGGAGCTGATTGTGAAGATGGACTGCGAAGGATGTGAATACAGGATCATTGCCTGCCTGCAGCGAGAAGAATTGTTGCGCCAAGTGCACGTCTTCCTGATCGAATGGCACAAGTATGGCCCCGCGGAACTGGTGCACGCCCTGGCCGGTGCGGGTTTCGACGTGCTGTCGTTGACCCCGGGTGAGGAAACCGGAATGATTTATGCCAGCCGCCGTGCCGGAGCTTAGGTGCCGCGTTATGTCGCCCGCGGTTTCCGTGATCATGGCGGTACATAACGGCGAAGCCCACATTCGCGAAGCCGCGGACAGCATTCTCTCCCAGACCCTCAGCAACCTGGAACTCATTGTGGTGGATGATGCGTCCACAGATGCGACAGCGGAGGTGCTGGCGAGGTACGACGACCCACGTATTATCAGACTGCGCAATGAACGCCGCCTAGGTCCCGGCGGCGCGCGCAATTGCGCTCTGCGCATGGCGCGAGCTCCTCTTATCGCCATCCAAGATGCGGACGACATCTCCTTGCCTCATCGCCTGGAGACGCAAGCAGAAGTTTTCGCCAAGAATCCGGCCCTTGGTGCGGCAGGAGCATATGCGGCCGTGATCGGTAGGGCAGGGCGCGACGGTGGAACGATGAGCTACCCCCCAACCCGAGATCTGGAGATCAAGTGGGCTTTACTTTTCTGGAATCCGTTCATCCATACCGCGGTCATGGTGCGGCGCTCTGTACTGGAGGAGACGGGCGGCTACGCTGAGCGGGGCGAGCTGGCGTGGCTAGCTGAGGATTATGAACTTCTGTCGCGAATCAACCGGAAGCATCGAACGGCCAATGTAGGTGAGGTGCTGGTCAAGTATCGAATCAACCCGTTCGGAGCCTCAACGCGTCTTGGGGAGTTGCAGCGGCTTTCGGAAGAAGTTTCCGGCAGGAACGTCAGCTGGCTGTTGGGGGACAGCGGTTTGGACGGGGAGACGCTACAGGCAGTGAGGCGCTTCTGGTTTGACGGTAAGTCATTGTCGCCGGCCGAGGCGCGCCGCGCTCTGACGGGCAATAAGCGTCTGCACCAAGCCTTCTTCTCACGTTACGTCAAAGGCGGCCCGGTCCGCGTCTCTCGCGCTCGCTTTTATCTGGGCTGTGCACGACGCGCGCTTGGACAGGCACGCCGTAACTCGCAGCTCCAACCGTCTTGCCGGGCGGATATGGTGTTTTCCACCATAAGGCTGGCTTTGAAGGCGATGGTGTGACGGCCAGGGGCGAGCTTCAGTGGGTCACAATGAAAACCGCCAGCAGCGCCGCCATTGTGACCACTCCAATCGCGAAGCAGGTAAACATCCAAAGCAAATATTTGGGGTCCAGATCCACGACGTTCTGTGACAAAAGGGCTACGAGCCGCTGCTGCAGAGAGCGCCAAAGGGAAACAGGTCGTGATTCGGCTGCAACAGGCACTGCGGCAGCAGCCGATTGGGCTAATGCGTCAGGGTAAAGCTCGCCTGTGTGTCCCCAGCCACGGTAATCAATTTCGAAGTAACCGTTCCGTTGTGCCATACATTGACTCTGTATTTGCCATCAGGCACTCCCGAGATGAAGTAGTCGCCCAGGATCGCGTCTGCTTTAGCAAAGTACGGTGAGGGGGCGACAATGATGTGAGCTGACATTTCGCGATGAAAGCTGCACAAGATCAAAACGTCGCCAGGATGAGTAAAGATCCAGCTTGCCTTATGGCCGCGGCCAACGATTCCCAGGTCGTGAGCCAAACGGGGATTGCCGCCAATAGATTTCCAGTACACATTGTGCGGAGCGATATCTTCATTGGGGAATTCGACCGTGGCGCCCTGCGGCACGACGAGGACACGGGGGACAAACTGCATGCTTTTCTGGTGAATCGTGTAGATCTGTTGGGGGCGGGCGAACTCCAGCGGGTGCAGCGGGGCGAGATAGATAATCGAGTCACCATGAGTCGCTTTGATGTTTCCACTCAGGGTTCCCGCACATAGGGGAAGCGCCATGGCTCCCACCAGGAACATAACCAAGAGCACCGCCCCACCAAGGCGGTATTGAGATTTCATCAAGGCTGATACTGAGGAACCGGCCAACGGGATTCTCCACTGGGAAATTGCGGGGCTCACCCCAAGTTTGTGTTGTTGTTAAAAAAAGCAAGTGCACAATAGTAAGGCCCCAGCATACTTACCTCCCCTTCGGAGCTTGTCAGCGTTTTGTAACGCTTCTGTAAATTGTCACTGACATTCCACGGCTTGAGCGAGCGCTTCCTTGCGGACGAAAGGGGTTCGGCAATGAGAAATCTGGCGCGAAGTGGCCGGCAACGACCGTTGTTCGAGTCGCCTGCCGTTCACTCGAGCATAGAGGGCGCTGCGCAGCATGGCACGGGCACGGTGGAGGCGAACCTTGACGTTTTCTTCTGTTATGTCAAGACAAGCCGCGGTTTCCGCAACGCTCATTTCTTCCAGATCACGCATCATGACCACAACACGGTATTTGGGCGGCAAGGCCTGGACCGCCCTCTGCAGCATCCGAGCATGTTCGCGAGAACAGACACTTTGTTCGGGCGTGGGATCTTGCGAGCGGACGATGTCGCTGGCCGGCGACTCCGGGCCGCTCATCTCTTCGATGTAGCGAACCCGGGTGCGCTCTTCCAGACGGTTGAGGGATTCGTGCACGGCGATGCGCGTCAGCCACGTGGAAAACTTGGCGCGCCCCGCAAACTGCGCCAGGTGCTGGTAAGCACGAACATAGGCCGCTTGCATCACGTCTTCGGCTTCCCACCGGTTTCGCAGGATTCCACGCGCCACGCGATACAGCCTTTGACTGTGGCGCCGCATGATGATCTCAAACAGCAGAACCTCGCCTTGGAGGATCTTTAGAACTAGGTCTTCATCCGATGAATCACTAGCGTTCGCCTGCTCCATCGCCGAAAGCACCACAGTACCCTCCCCTGCCGACCTGGATTTAGTACGCGGTAACGATGGCGTGAAGATAGCGAAGGCAGAAATAGCAGTTGTCAAACATTTGTAAAAAGAATGCAAACTCGCCGTGACACCTTGCACCCGGCAAATGCATCATCCAGGCGAGCAGCACAGGTGGCGAGCTAACACTGCAGTGCAGAAACAGAGGTTGGTTATATGACGTAACCTTGCCCATTGGCGGGGGTCTATTGCCAATGGGAGTGAAGAATGAAAATCAGAGACCGCCGTTTGAGCGCGACAGCGAAATCAGCGCTATGGCAACTCCTGCCCCTGCTGCTGGCGTGCGCCGCTCTACCTGCCCCTGGCGCAACCAACAAACTCCAGAGCAATGACCAAAGTGCGTCGGCGGCGATTGTACATATGACAGCCGACAACAAATTCGTTCCGGAAAAAGTAACTATTAAGGCAGGAGAGGCGGTGCGGTGGATCAACGATAGTGGGGGACCAAGCCACACCGTGACTACCGACCCTTCCATGGTGCAAAACGAGGACCATGTTGACATTCCGGACGGAGCCCAATCGTTCAGTTCCGGGATAATCGGCCCAGGCAAATTTTTCCAGCACACGTTCGAGGTGCCGGGCACGTATCGCTATGCCTGCGCTCCTCACGAAGGCTCCAAGATGCTCGGGGAAGTGGTGGTGACCAAATGATCCGGCTGATCAACCGTGGGTTGCGGCGGCGAAAAGCGAAACGGGGAGGACAGGGCCAGGAAACGAGAGCAAACAGGTATCGCCGGTTGTACGCGCGGAGCGCAGCATATTCGATAACAATGGGGATGGCGCTGGCCGCGACGATGACATTCGGCCAGGTGAGCGCCGCCGCACGCAACCAGAACGAAACGTCAGGCAATGACATTGCACGAGCGGCCGCGCTGGGAATCCATTTCGTGCAGGGCTCGAGCAGCACGGTATTGATGGAACACGATGGCAAAACGTACCTCGTAGACCTTGCCCAGCACAGTATTCGCGAACTGCCCGCGGTGACGGAAGTTGCCAAACCAGCTGTGCAGGAGATCTCGTATTCAACTTCGCAGCCAGTACGCGAAGTGGCTGACGTTGATACCCCGCCGGCCAATAAAGAGACCAGAAAGCACACGCGCGCTTACCGTCCGGGTGACGATACTCTCTTTAACCTTCCCACAGGCCGCCGGCTGGACCGGCATGGCCTGGTCGTGGACTTCACCCACCGATTCCCCTACGAGGCTGCATTCACCGGCTCCTCACGGGGCGCAACCCTGCTTGGTTTGGATGATTTCTCGATTTCGTCATTCGGCTTTCGCTATGGAGTAACCCGAAATTGGGAAGTAAGCGCCTATCGCTCGCCCAGCATTACCGGCAGGGTGATCGAATTGGGAACCACTTACCATCTTCTCACCGAGCAGGATGGCAAGCCGTTCAACGCGGCGCTGCGCTTCTCGGTGGACGGACAGAACAATTTCCAGCGCAATTTCACCAGCAACTTCGAATTGCTGCTGTCGCGCAGCGTCACCCGGCGGGCCCAAATCTACCTTGTGCCTACCGGTTCACTACACAATCGGCCCATGCTCAGCGAGGCTTCGATTGTCCAGGCGCCGCCCTACCTGCCCTGCGGCGAGGCGTTAGCCAGCGGCAGCAACCCCGCCCTGAACATCCGCCCGTGCGCGGATACCTTCGCGCTGGGTGCTGGCCTTAGCGTGGATGTCCGCCCCACGGTTGCCCTGGTGGCCGAGGTGATTCCGACCCTGGTTAACGGAACAGAGCTTGGCATACATCGTCCGCCGTTCGCCTTTGGCATTCAGAAGAAAATCTGGCGCCACGCCTTCACGTTTGGTTTTTCAACTGGACCGGGAACAACCACCTCACAGCGGATCGCAACCCGCGACACCTTCCTGGGGCAGCCCGGCGCCGGTGTTCCCAGCGGGATGTTCGTAGGCTTTAACCTGAACCGGCAGCTGCGCTGAGGCTGATGACTGGAAATGCCATCTACCGCGCTGGCTACCGGTGCCTGCGGAAACTCAGGTTCATGCTGCCGGAATATTCCACCCCGGAACGAAGCAGTGCGATGGCCGCATCCGTGCTTCGATGGACCCGGGAGAAGCTTGTGCCGAAATCGAACGTCTGGGTGCAGGTGGAGCGTGGGATAACCAAAGGTCTGTGGTTGCGGCTGCAACTGCCAGAAGAGGCGTTCCTATGGCGAGGTGAGCATGAACCCGGCGTGCAGACCCTACTCGCCACTTACCTGCGGCCGGGCTGGGTAACATACGACGTCGGCAGCTATGTGGGTTTTTTCGCACTGGCCATGGCACAAGCAGTTGGTTTTGGAGGGCAAGTGGTTGCGTTCGAGCCGGACCCGGAAAGTGTGGTGCGGTTGCGAGAACATGTCGCGCGTAACCACATGGAGAGGTGCATACGGGTGGTCAAGGCGGCGGCATGGGACAAGTCGGCGGACCAGATTGTGTATCGCCGGGGAAGTCAGGCGCGATCCCAGGGCGGGGTGGAGGCGGGTGAACTACGTCCAGTGCTGGCGTCTGGAGAACGAATCGCAGTGCGCAGTATTTCTCTTGATGAATTTGTTGCCCAGGGAAATCCTGTGCCGCAGCTGGTGAAGATTGACGTTGAAGGCGGTGAAACCGCGGTTCTGGCTGGCGCCGAGGGGCTGATCATGGGCTGCCGGCCTTTGATCATTTGCGAAGTCCATCACGCCGTGGCGGCAGGGTGGCTGCAAAAGTGGTTTGCCGAAAGAGGCTATTGCCTGGATTGGATGATTCCGCCGGAGGAGTTTCCCCGTCATCTTGTGGCCACGCCTGCACCAAGTACTAACTGAGGGCAGCTGAAGGCTGGGTTGCAGAGGATGGAATGGCCCCTGCCGCGAGCGAACGGTAGAAGGCGATCTGCCTTTGCTCGTAGTGGGTAAGGGTGAAACGCTGCGCAATTTTGTGCCTTGCGGCGAGGCCCATAGCCGGCAGTTCCCCCCGGTGGCGAAAACACCACGAGATCGCCTCAGCCAGTTCTCGCACGTCCCTGGCGGGAATCACGAATCCATCTTTGCCGTGAGTGACGCAGTCCTCTGCCCCGCTGCGGTCGGTGGCTATGACGGGAACTCCGCACGCCATCGCCTCCAGCAACACCAGCCCCAAACCTTCGTTTGGTGAGGGATGGATGAAGAGGCTCGCGCAACGGTATCTGTCTGCCACCTCACGGCGCGACAGAGCACCGGTCAGGATAACGTTCGAACTTGCGTGCCGGTTGAGAATAGAACGGATGTCGGGCTGGACGGGACCCACCAGCACCAATTCCGCTCCCGGTAACGCCAACTGCTTCCATGCCTCCAGCAGATAAAGAATGCCTTTCGCCAGTTCGATACGTCCGACAAAGCAGGCGCGGAACATGGGAGGCCGCGGAAGGCTCGCTATCGGAGCAAAAAACTCGGTGTCTACCCCAGGCCAAACAACATGGGTCTTCTCTGCAAGGCCGAACTCAGCGAAGCTCCGACGGGCTGTCGTGGAGGGCACAATAATGGCGCCGCAAAGCTCGTACTCCTGCTCCACCCGGCGGATGAGCCGGGAGGGAAGCGCGGACGAACAGGCACTGGGGCTGATACCGGCCTGCGCGCATTCGTGGAGAACCTCACGCTGCCAGGTGCGAGGGTGGAGAGTAGCGTTTTCCAAGACGCTTTTGAACATCCTGCCCGGCTGTTGCAGGCAAGGCAGCGCCAGGCCGGGCAGAGCGTGGAAAATCCCGGTCCGCGGCACCCACCGGGCAACGAGGTGACCCGCCAGCCAGGACGTGGCGACGATCGGCAGTTGCGGGCGCCCTCCCCCTGCAGCCAGGCCCCAGGCCCGCCAGAGCAATTGCTTGAACACCTTGTATAAAGGAAACTGATTGACCAGCTTCAGACCGGCAACTTCCCTGGGCTCAAGGATTTGCAACTCGGGGCTCACGCGAACTACGCGGTGGAGCATGCCTGCGCGGGCCAGCGCGGCTGGTAGCGTGATCTGGTAGGAGGCGGCGGCCTGGCAGAGGGTGACGGAGATTTCGTTGCGGGGAATGTCGGAGGTTATGTCACTCCCTAACGTGGCGGCCATATCGGCATCCTGCAAAGTGCGGTAAGGCCGAGACCGCGGCCGCAATCGCTGGCAAAAGTAAGCCGGCGGGAGCCGGCGTCCCACGCCGGCGTTATGGCGTTGCAGTTGCCGCCGGTGAGGCGGCGCACGGACCAGGTGCGAACGTCCGCCAGCCAGAGGTGCCAAACACCGCCTTCGAGATGGCTAAAGGAGAGCCATCTCCCGTCCGGTGAAAGCGCCGGGTAGCGAGCCGGCCGAGGCAGGGGAAGAAGGCTGATCGTAGGCTCCCCTCCGGGATGGACAAGAAATAGAGCTGGGGCGCCTTTGCGGCTGCCAGCAACAATCAAAGTGCCTGCGGGGGTGAAGGTTTGCTCCCAAACATCCAGGTCAGGAGCAGTCTCGCGCTGTTCGCCACCGTCGGGGATGCTTCCCGGGCCGAGATGCTTCATCCACAGAATGCCGCGGCCTTGCTGCTGGCGGATAAAGGCGAGGTATTCGCCATTTGCGGAGACTGCCGGAAACTGAGCGTCTGCGATCACACTGTTAGGGATGGGATAGCCGTCTGCACCCAAAGCCACGACCTGCGGCTCGTCGGAACCTTCGTGCCATCCGTCTACCCAGATGATCGGGAAGTGGGGAGTCTGAGCGGGGTTAAAGACATCCGCAGATAAGGGCAACAACCGCATCGAAGATGGTTGCATGCGCGCGATCCGGTAGCCGTTCCCCAACATGACCGAAAACGTTGTGGCATCAGCTGGATCGGCAATCGTCGGGGAAGCCGAACGAAAAGACCCGGGCAGCGGCGGCAAGCGTAGGGCGTAGGAATCAAATTCGCCGCGCAAACCCCGAAGGGTGAAGGCGATGGAGATGGCGGCGATCAGCACGTAAACACCTGCAAAAAGAAGCGATCCGCGCCGAGACCGCCGGGCCGGCGGCGACCAGCGAGCCAGAGCGAACATCATGAGCACCCACAGGGCAAGCAGGAGCCACATTCGGGGCACCGCCAGCAGGGAACGCCAGCGTTCCTCATTCCCTGAAATACGGAATGGGTATGAGAGCAAGCCGTAGAGGAACAGTGAAAGGAGTGCGAGCCACTTCTTTCCACTCTCAGCCAGGGAGTTCGTACAGAGGACCATGGCCAGAATTAAGACGCAGAGGTGATAGGTGCCGGTCACCGATGAAAGAAGCAAGAGCATGCATGTAAAGGCGCCCCATTCGAACAACTCCCTACGCTCATCCTGCCGGGCGCCGGCGATCAAGTAGAGAGTGAGGATCAGGACAAAAGTCTGCCACAACGGCTGCAAGATGCCGTACAAAGCCGGGTCGTGAACGACGGGGTGGGGATTGAGGTCTGGTTCCGCAATCAGTAACCGGTGCAGCAGTCCGGTAACGGAGTTCCAGCCCAGGCTGTAGGGGTCGTGGCTCTCCCCGTGCAATGCCCGCGGCAAAACTTCGACCAGGTAGACACGATTGACCTGCCAGCCTAAGAGCCCAATCGAGAGGAGAGCGACAGCAAGCCCCCCGGCAAGGAATCCCTGCAAGGCACGCCAGCGTTTCTTTCTTAGAAAATACAAAGCAAAGAAGACAGGAAATATCTTGAGGCCCGCGGCCAAAGCGAGAGTGGCTCCGGACGCCCCTTCCCAGCCGCGCAGATACAGAAACAAAGCAGCAGTGAACAGCAGTAGCAAGAGCACGTAATACTGGCCGTAGAGAAAGTTGGTCCGTAGCGGCAGTACCGCTAACAGAATCAGGAGAAGTATGCGACGACTGCCCAGGCGAGTCATGGTGGCCAGCAGGCGCCACACCAGGGCGAGGAAGATAAGGTTAAGGATCAGCCACATGTGCTTGGCGAGCAGAGGCGGCATGGCGGCAAAAGGGACCAGGGGGAACAGGGAAAAGGGGGTCAGGGGAACGAACCCAACCAGCGGCTGTTGGATGTCAAAGCGGTGCTTCTCGTGCTGCAACCACGTCCAGTCATAAAGACGCGCGAGCGAGTAATCTTCGTGATAGAGGCGGGCAGCCAGGTAGTAATTGGGAAAATCCGTATACAGGGTCTTCCAGGCCGGCCGCAAACTATTCCAGCAGAAACCGGCAAGGAGCAAAAGGATAATCAGCGTTTCCCCAGACGCCATGAAGGCTGCCGGCAGAAGGGGCCGGCGGAGCCGTGGGTTGACCACGGCCGGCACTGGAGAATACCGGGGCTGGGGTGCGGGAGCGGCGTTCACGGCCGGTCTCCTTTGGCTTCCGCAGGCAGAGATAGAGAACACACGCAGCGCCGGCAGATGGGGTTTTCGGTAATCGAGAGTGATTTCCGGAACGCCATAGCCGAATCACTGTTTACGATGTTCTCTAAAGAGTTGTTACTAACGTTGCCCAAGGGGGGATGAAAAAAACACGGCCGGACAGTCCCGTCGGCTTCGACGACGGCCGACACCCAAGGCGCGTTACACGTAGGAGAGACAGGTTCCGCCAACCCCAGGTGAGCGCGGAAATGATGAACAATACGCTTCAGCTTCTGCGGGCTTTCTGCAATGAACCCGGAGTCGAACTCTGCCGCGTACTGCTCCGTCATGCGATCGAGTTCGCGCTCCAGTTCATCCACTTCGCCGGCCGAGAGGGCAACGATGGCGGTACGGTCGCCGCTCCAACCGGTGGGCCGGTTGAAGGCGGAAGAAGTAAGGTCGGCGGCGAGAAAGGAGATCGAATTCAGTTCCAGGACTTTGGCTGTATTAACGGTTGCACAAAGGTGGCGGTGATTGCTCTTTTGTACCGTGCAGCGGGCAGTCACCGGCATCTGCGGCCGTAAGCGGCGAATCGCGGCAATGCCCTGGGCTAAGCGTTCAAAAGCGTGCGGCCGCTGGCGAATGTACTCGTGCACAGCCGGAGGCCCATCCAGGGAAACAATGATGTCGTTCACCATGGCGGCGACCAGTTCCGCTTGTGGGCGGAGCAGAAGGCCGGCGGTGAGAAGGGTCACACGCACACCTTCGGCCCGCAGAAGTTCACACAGGGCAGCAAGGTCGGAGTGCAGCTGGGGTTCGCCTCCGGACAACACAACCCAGCGCACCTTCAGATCCCGAAGGGACTGCAGTTGCCGTGTGAGATCGGCGGGAGTGATCTCCCGCACCTGGCGAATGCGCCAGATATCACACATCAAACAGCGGCAGTTGCAGCGGTTGTGGGGAAACAGCACGAGCACCGGCAAGCTGTGAATCCGGTGCTCTTCCAGATTGGAGACAGGCGAGCAAAGCGGAGTGGTCTCAGAGCTCACAGGCGCACCTGCTTTCCCGCCAGCCGGAGGTTGCGACCGAGGTGAGGCGCGGCTTGAGCGCACAACCATTGCAGAGGGGCGCGAACGTAGCGCTCGCTGCGGTCTATTCGAATTTGCGCGAAGGCATGAGTCAGGTCCGGCAGGCCGCGCCGCGTCATCTCCGGCGACGCGAGCCGCACCTCCCCGCCAACCATGACGATTTCTACCCGCGCAAAGGAGGAATGGGCCAGGGCCTCGGCAGGGCTGGCACGGCGGTCCAAATCAGCCAGCGCAAAAAGATCGGCAATGCCACCACGTGCGATTCGACCTTCGCCATTGTGCAGGCCCAGGACATCTGCGGGGCGGGAAGTGACCATCTCGAAGATCAACTCCGGCGGTACCGCGAGCTTGGACCGCGCGAAGGCCATTTCATCGAGCAGATCGCCGGTGCTGGTGAGGGGAGAATCGCTGCCCAGAATAATGCGCCGGTTCGCTTCCGCGACGGAAACGTCTATGGTGCGACCGAGGGTAAACAGGTTTGAACTCGGGCACCAGACCGCCGCAGCGCCCCGCTGCTGCACCAGAGCCCAGCCGGCAGCATCCAGTCCCACCGCATGGATCAGGACCGTACGCCGACTCAAGCATCCGATCCGATCCAGCTTGAAAACCTCGTTGCGACTGCGGGTGTCAACGCCTTCACCAAGATGAATAAAGAAGGGAGCGTCCGGCGGCGTGGCGCGAAAGGCGCCCTTGACATCCTGGCCCATTGTCAGCGAATGGGCCCAGCCGTAAGGTTTCAAGACGCGCACGGGGAATGCCGGGTTATCAAATTCCGCCTCATAGGGATTGTGCTGGCAAACGGTTGTAACGCCGCTGAGAAGATTCTTGATGCCGCCCCACCACAGCCGCACCGATTTGGGTACCTGGCGGTGATTCCAAACCGGGGGTTGATCGGGCTTGTAGATATCGTGCGCCCAGTTCTCGAAGTTCTGGTAGGGACCATTGCCCAGGCGGGGAAAAAGGCTGAATTCCAGATGGTCGTGGCCGTTAATAAGGCCGGGAAACAACAGATAGCCCTCAAGGTGCAGTTCCGTGCCCACGCGGGATTTGCGGGAAGCGGGCCTCGTGTTCAGTTTGGCGATGCGGCCGGCGACAATTTCCACATCGGCATTCACCGCCTCAGTCGGACCGAGCACTACGCGAGCGCCGGTAAGCCGCATTGTGTGTCCCAAACTCTGTTCCCGGGACTGTGTGTTCAACGAACGTCTGCGAACCGGTTCCGACTCGGAGCGAAAACGCCATATCAGGGCCCCCGGGACTTGGTTGGCTTCCTCGAACAGTGCAAGCTTGCCGCGTTGAAGGAAGATGCCGCGTTCCGGCTCCCCGAAAGCCGGTTCCTGGCAGCAAAGCAAGCGAAAACCAGAGCGCAGCAGCAGAGCGCAGAGTATTGCCGGGGCATGACCGTAGGTCTCAATGTGGCAAAGGCGGCCTTCATGACGGAAGCTGCGGCGCCATCCCCGGACCCGGGCGTCAGGATGAAATTCCGAGATGAACAGATCGGCTCCGCGGCGGGCAATGCGAGCTATCTGCCGCGCGAAAATTTCCAGGTCAGCCAGGTATCCCAGTACAAAGGAGCAGATGAGCAGGTCGGCGCATTGGTCCCGGAGAGGGAGTGCGGCGCAGTCTGCCTGCAACAGGCATCCCCTTAGCGCCACCTTATCGGCGGCCTGAGCCAGCATTTCCGGAGATTGGTCAACCCCAATCGCCGTTCGTGCCCCCGCCGCGAGCACGCGAGTTAGCCAGCGCCCCGTCCCGCATCCCAGGTCTACAACATCTCTGCCGGCGACGACTGGCAGCATCAGGGGGCCGAGAACGCGCTCCTCGAGCGCCAGCAGCGGATTGGGCTCGCCGTCGTAGGTTGGAGCCCAGAGCCGGTAAGCCTCACGCGGCGGCAACAGGCACGATTTTGCCGGGCAGCTCGGAGAAGCTTGCATCAGACGCTCTCGAACTTAGGCTTGCGCATTTCCAGGAAGCGTTGTGCCCAGCGTAGTTCCACGGGCGCGGCATAGAAACCGGACAGATAGCGCCAGGAACTCAGGGCCTGCAGGGCCCGCCGGCTCCACGCCGGCATATGGATGTCTTGTACGGTGGGCCAGCGCGCGGCGACCACCACCTCGAAATTGTCAATTTGATGACGGATGCGCGGTTTAAGCCAGGGCGTCTTCGGGTCAATGCGCAGGGTAAAGTTCAGCCACCGCTGCGTAGCCCACTCATCGGGGGTGGATGGAAATTCGATTTGCCCGTCCACATCGCCATACATGTGCTCACGCTGGGGCACGGGTGTGTAGTGATAAATGATGATTTCCGAGCGAGGGTTGAGACGCTTGATTTTACGCACGAATTCCAGGCACTCGCGGGTATCACGCTCCGGATCGTGGGGATTGCCGATCACAAAGGAGAACTCAGGGATGATGTCGAAGCGACGAATGCGTTCGGCCAATTCCAGGGTCTGGCTGGTGGTGATGCCTTTGTTCATTTCCTTGAGCACCCAGTCGGAACCCGACTCCGCGCCGAAAAAGATCATGGCGCAACCGGCGCGTCGGATGGCGTCCAGGGTGGAATCGGAGTAGCGGCCAACGATGTCCACGCGGCCTTCGCACCACCAACGCATTCCAAGGGGTGTCAATCGCTCCATCAGTTCGCGGGTGTGGTCTTCGCGCATGAAGAAGTTCATGTCATAAAACTGCACCGAGTCCACGCCGTATTCTTTCGCCAAATGGCGCAGGACGGCCTCGGTGCGGGCCGGCGATTCCATTTTTTCCCGGCTGCCGTAAGCGGGAACGACGCCACAGAAACTGCACTTGAACGGGCAGCCGATGCTGGCATGGTGCGCGGCGGTGCGTTTGCCGAAGAAGGATGGCAACACGTATTTGTGCACGGGAAGGCGGTGATAGGGGTACCAGGGAAAGGAGTCAGGGCCCTTCATTACCCGCTCGAGATTTTTATGGTGGCCGCCCTGAGAATCTTTATAAGCCAGCCCGCGGACAGTATCCAGGGCGCGCTCGCCGCGCAGCACGGAAAGAAGCTCAAGCAGCGTATCTTCGCCCTGGCCGCGGACTGCGTAATCTACGTATGCAGCATTGAGCGCTGCATCGGTGTAGATGGAAGGGAAGTAGCCACCCCAGACAATCGGCACTTTGGGATAGAGCGCGCGCACGGCGCGACAGGTGGGAATGGCGGCCACCATCTGCGGCCCGGGCATTACGGTCACGGCGAAAAGCTCGACCTGGTGTTCGGCCATCAGGTTGCAGATGGTGGCAGTCGGGTCGGGATCGACGTTGCCGTCAACCATGGAGTAATCTTCCCGCCCTTCTAAAACGGCGGCCAGGGCCAGCACCGAAAGCGGAAAGCGGCGGCTGCGGGGACTGGTGGCGCGGGGGTTAAAGAGAATGATCACCGGTTCACCTCCGCCCAGAACAGGTAGAACTTCGATGGTTCCCGCTGCCGCAGCAATCGGGCTTTCACAGGACGCAACGCCCAGTTCCAGCCATACCACGGCTTGAAGATTTTCCAGCGCAGGGACAGCGTGAACGCCGCTTCTTCGAGCGCAGCGGGGGTGAGGAACTCGCGGCTGGGAATACTGTCGGACGCGAATCCGAAGCTGTTTGTGAACTTCTGCCTTCGCTCCTCGATCATTCTCCGGCCGATTTCCTCGCGCCGGTAGAAGGGGGAGTCGAGAATGAGCAAATGGCCGCGCGGCCGCAGGGAGCGAACGGCCTCCCGCAACGTGGCGCAGTAATCTTCAGAATAGTGCAGCGAAGCATTGAAGATGACGACGTCAAACTGCTCATCCGCAAAAGGCAGGCGGTCCATTTCCGCCTGAAAGCGGGGGAATAGCCAGCCCAGACTATGGTGATAATGCCGCGCGGCGCCGAGCCCATCGGTGTCATTGTCCAGAAGATCTACGGCCACCGGAAGGTGTCCGCGCTGCGCCAGTCGATAGCTCAGCCATCCATTTCCCGCCCCGATGTCAAGGATGTCCAAGGGTCTCGCCAACGACTGCTCAAGCCGCGGAAGCAGTCTGCGCAACAAGCAGCGGAATGTGACGGAGCGTATGCTCCACTGCCAGCTGTTGCGGCCGGTCAGATCGGCATAAGGGAGGGCGAGGTAGTAATCAGGTGAAGACGATCCCCGTCCTTCGCGAGCGCGCACTTCCTGGTATTCCCGCATGAACTGAGAGAAACGGCGCTGCCGATCGGGGGCAAGCGCCCGCCAGATGCCCCTCTCCTCTCGCAGTACGAACCCGCACAAGGCGCACGTCTTGTCAGATAATTCGCAAGGATCCAGCAGGCCCATAATATGAGTGCACACCGGGCAGCGGACCAGCAATACCGCCGCCATTGACCGTCGTGACTCCTCCCCAAGGCTGGTGATGGCAGCCGGCTTCACCACGAGATCCTCCGGAATTTCAGCAGCACATGATCAGCAACTTCGCGGAAACCTGGGAGTGAACTGATGCTGGCATCCAGACCCGCGGCGCCGCTCACAATCCTGGGAAAGCGCCGGGCGTAAGGCTCTACATAGGATGGGGGCACAAAGACCCCAATTCCACGCGCAGATACCAGGGAGAATTCCGGCTCAAAAAGGCGGCGGAGAGCTCCTAGCGACGGGTAGCGCACATGGACGAAAGTTTCGGGAGCTAATTCCGCGGTGACGCCCTGCCTGCGCAGGCGGCGAAACGCCTTAGAGAAATTACCGTGTGCCAGCCACCAGCCCGTTTCCCAGGCACAAAAGCGGCTTGCGAGACACAAAACGATGTGGCCCAGTGGTCGAATCAGGCGGGCCAGGTTGCGAGCCACGGCTCGCAGGTCGGCCACGCAATTCAGGCCGCCGAAATTGGAAAAAGCGCCATCGTAGACAGAATCAAGCGCGGCCAGATCCTCCGTGGCCAGCACATTAAACCGCGCCGGCAAGTGGCATCCCGAAAGGAGGCGCCGCTGGGCCACCTGGATCATGGCCGGCGCACTGTCGAAAGCATCTACCTGCACGCCTCGCCCAGCCAGATAAACGGCGTCCACACCGGTTCCGCAGTTCAGTTCCAGCACACGATGTCCGGCCAGGAAGGTGGCGGCTAATTCTCGCCAGACGGCAGCGCGCTGGGCGCGCCCAATCAGAGAGTCCGTGAAGACGCGATCGTAAGATTCCGCCAGGCAATCGAATGGAGCTTTCTGCAACTGAACGCTCGCTGCCATTTCAGGCCTCTGTCTCCGCATAGCTGAGTGCCAGGCCCTGGCGGGCTGTTGCGATCCTTGCCTGCAGGTCGCCAATACCGGCAGCCTCAGTCCGTTTCTGAAGGCGGCTCAGTTCCACCTCGCTGCGCAAGAGTTCGTCGGCAAACTGAAAGAAACGGCGCGAGTGCCGCCCGCCCACCCGGTAATCACGATCTGAGCCCTGTTCCCAGAGGGTCGAAGTGGTCAAGCCGGCGGCAACTTCGTCGAAGTATGGAGTTCCCTTGATGGGATAAGCGACCGTGGTAAAGAAAACGTCTGGGTCGCTGCTCTTGACGTGTTCCACGGTGGCGAGGATGTCGCTGAGGTCCTCGCCTGGGTATCCCCACATCAGAAACATGCCGGTCTGAATACCACGCGACTTGCACAAATCCACCGCGTGCTGTACCTGCTCCACCGTGACGCCGCGTTCCATCGCGTCGAGAATGCGTTGCGAACCGCTCTCAGAACCAATCCAGACCCGGAAGCAGCGCAGTTGGGCAAGCGTGTCCGCCACCTTTTCATTAAGCCGGTCGGCGCGAGTGATGCATTCGAACGGGAGCAGCAGGCTGCGATCCTTCACCAGCGCCGCATATTCGGCGAGCCAGCCGTGATGAATAGTAAAGACGTCGTCGGCGAACCAGGCCATGTCTGGGGCATAGCGCTGCAGAAGCCATTCCAGTTCGCTGGCGACAGAAGCCGGCTTCCTCCGGCGATGAGTCTTGCCGAATACCTGGTGGCTGCACCAGCGGCAGCGGTAGGCGCAACCGCGCGCCGTGATCAGTGAGACGGAGCCCTGGCCATGGTGAGCGCGCCAGGTCCGGATGTAGTGGTCAATATCAATCGTCTCGCGGGCGGGCCAGGGTTGCAGGTCAATATTGGAAATCTGGGTTCGCGCAGCGGTGATGTGGATGTTACCGTCGGGCAGGCGAAAGGCGATTCCGTTCACCCGCTGCAACGCCAGAGCCGAATCCGCGCGCAGCGCGGGAAGCAGTTCCTCCAGCGTGAGTTCGCCTTCTCCGATCACAACCACGTCAGCGCCGGTATCCAGGTATTCCCGAATGTAGGAACCAGGCTCCGGCCCGCCGACTACGATGCGCCAGCCGGTGGCCTTCGCCGCTTTGATGATGGGTACCACCGTGGAGCGCGTCATCAGGTTGGCGTAAATGCCGAGGACCGAGGGCGGAGTGTGTTCGAGAAGAAACAACAGATCCTGATAACTGGAAAATGTGCTATCGAAGACTTCCACCGCGAAGCCCTTCTGACGCAGATGAGAACAGAGATACAGGATTCCAAGGGGCGGGTAGGGCTTCATAATCTGGAGTTCCTTGGGGTCCTCCCGCAAGAAGTAGCCGTGAGTGAGTAGAAGGTCCATACGATGTTAGTCGGCAAACTGGGCGGCCGAAGCCATCAACCCGCTGCGCGCCTCTGTCGTCCGGATTTGATTGCGGCACGTCTTTTCCAGGGCGTAGACGCGGTCCCATAATCTCTGGACCTCGGCCAGGGGCGTGGACGCATCCCCGGCGCGACTCCACGTCTCGACTTCCGCGTGCAACACATCGTGGAGCGCGTGGTAGAACTCATCCGTGTAAGCGCCGCGAAACATGACGGCCAGGTCGTCGCTGTCCGACCAGTTGGTCTTAGTTCCCAACTGCTCAACCACCTGCTCATAGAACTTGGTTCCGGGAAGCGGATAGGACACCGACACGCCAATGTCATCCGGACGGGTTCGGCGGACCAGTTCAACTGTTTGCTGAATGTCATTCCATGTCTCGCCGGGATAGCCGAACTGCAGAAAGTAACAGGCGCGAATGCCGTGGCGGAGCAAGTGGTCGCGGGCGGCCGCAATCTGTTCCACTCGCGTATCCTTGTCCATGGCATCCAAAATGCGCTGCGAGCCGGATTCCGCTCCCATCCAGACCTCGGCGCAGCCGGCCCGGCGTAGGGCGGCTACGGTGGGACGAGTCATTAAATCCACTCGCGATTGCATTTTGAATGGCACGGCCGCATCCAGGCGCTCCACCGAGGCAGCCAGCTCTCCCGCCCAGCTTTGTTTGAGAGCAAAAATGTCGTCGGCAAACCAGAGATGCTCGGCTCCGCACTGCTCCTTCAGCAGTTTCATTTCACAGGCGACGCTCTCGGCGGAGCGGATGTGGAAGGCGTTGCCGTAAATGGGTTTGGCGCACCAGTTGCACCGATAGGGGCAGCCGCGGCTGGATACAAGATTGAGTGAGAAGAACCCGTGCGCCGCCTTCCATGCCTTCCGATAAGGCTCCAGGTCAACCAGATCCCGCGCCGGCAAAGGCAAGCTGTCGAGGTCGCGAAGGAGTGGCCGGGGCGCAGTTCGCACCATGTGCCCATCCGGCGGACGCAAGAAAGCTATGCCTGGAATACGGTCCCAGTTGGGCCAGTAAGCCCCGAGCAGTGCCTGGGCAACCTCCAGCAGGGTATGTTCCGCCTCGCCTAGCAGGACGCATTCACAGCCGCGCTGCAGATATTCGTGAGCATTGTCGGAAGAATCCGAGCCGTTGACCACCACCGGAATGCCTGCGGCGGTGGCGGCACGAATGATGTGGAAGGCTACCTCGCGCATGCGGGCAAGACACATCTTGGAAAGGAAATTGAAATTATCCTCGTAGATGGCGACGAGCTGCGGACGATATTGCGCCAGTGCGGCGGCGAAACCCTGCTCGGGATCGTTCAGCATGGTGTCGAAGACGGCAACTGAGATGCCATGCTGGCGGAGCAAAGCGGCGGCGTACAGTGTTCCCAGAGGCGGGTAGGGTTGCATCTTGCGCACCTGTTTACGGTCATAGAACAGGTGGTAAGAATGAGTTAGCAAGACATCAACCAAGCATCGCCTCCTGAATCAACAGACCTCGTCCATGCTGTGGCCCAAAGGCTGGCCAGTAAGCAGGGAACGCCGCGTGACCAGCCTTTCAGCACGGCGCGCCAACCACAGCTCCCAGGGGAAGGCGAGATGGTTGGTGCGCACGCGCCAGCGCACGGGCGCGGTCAGCATGCGGCGCAAACCGGCGCGCATCCAGGGCGAGTTCTTCGTCGCCTTGCGGATTTGGTTGTGCAGCAGGAAGAACTCCATCATGCTGCGCAAGCGGCGCAATTCCTCGCCTTGCAGCCAGGGCAGAACGTTATGTCCCAGCGGCAGGTCGATCCACTCTTCCAGCGATTGCGGTTCGCGCACGCCCAACTCCCGCAGTTGCGGCCAGATGGGGATACCGGGGTAAGGCGTAAATATGTTGGGTGAAAAGCTGACATTCCAGAACTGCCGCGCGATATCGCCCATGATGCGGAAGGTCTCGATGCGGTCGGCCTCGGTTTCACCGGGGTAGCCGAAAATGAGGTTGAACGTGAGGTGAATGCCGGCTCTTTCCGCCTTGCGCGCGGTCTCATACATCTGGTCAATTCGCTGGTGCTTTTTGTTCATCAGCGCCAACACTTCCAGGGAAGCCGACTCCGTGCCGAAGCCCATATGGGTGACGCCGCTGGCCGCCAGCACCTGGACTTCTTCGTCGCTCATGCGGCAAAGGAAATCGGTGGAGGCCTGAAAAGTCCAGCGAAACCTGACGCCGGAGTCCAAGATGCCGCGAGCTATGGCCACCGCGCGATGTACGTCAACGGGAAAATTGGAATCCAGGAGCGCGATCTCGTCGGCGCGATAACGTTGCGCCAGTTCCACCATTTCCGAGATGGTGCGTGCCGCGGTAAGCGCGTTGAAGCGCCGGCTGTAAAACACCTGATCCGTGCAGTAATGGCAGGCGTAAGGACAGCCCACGCTGGTGGCGTAAGCTAATTTGCGGACGCCGCAAATGCGGGCATAAGCGTCGTGGTCGGCCAAGTGATACGCCGGGAGCGGCAGTTGGTTAATATTCACTACCGGCCGTTCAGCCTCGTTCACCACCTTGCCGTTGGTTTTGTGCGACGTGCCGCGCACTCCCTCCAGGCCGTCGCCACGGGCCAGGCGATCTACAGCCTCCACCAAGGTCAACTCTCCTTGCCCGCGGACCACAACGTCCACAAAGTCGGGCTGCAGAGTCTGCTCGGGCAGAAGAGTGGGATGCCATCCGCCAAAAATGACGGGCAGGCCGGGATGCTGGCGCTTCGTGCGGCGGGCCACGCGAATGGCGCCGCGAATCATGGGCCCGGTCAGGACCGAGATGCCCAGGCAGACGGTTTCCGGATCGGCGATCTCCTGCTCAATTCTGTCCTCGTAGTTCTCGGTAACGGCGGCATCAATGACGGCAACGCGATAGCCTGCTTGCAGGAGGGGCGAGGCCAGCGCCAGCAGGCACATGGGCGCGCTCAGCGGCGGGCCATCATAGCGAGGATAGAAAAGTACAACCTTGTTCTTCACTACGATCCTTTGTCAGCAACTTGCCGGAGCCGGTTCCAGACGTTTGGCGTCCACGCTCGGCTTTACCGCTGATTTCCAGGTTTTCAAATGGCGATGGACCCATAACTCCACGGGAAGAGCGTAGAAATCGTGATCCAGGCGCCAGCGAGCGGGCGCGCTGATGACGCGTTGCACCGCGTGGATTGCCGGGTTTTCCCGCTGGGCCGCGATCGGCACGCGATCGAATGCCATGCGCAGGTAATCCCTCATCACCTGCAGCCGCCGGTGCTCTTTTCCCTTCAGCCAGGGCAGCACCGTGTAACGTGGAAAGAAGTCGGCCCAGCCTTCGAATGAGTCCGGCAGGTCCAGGCCGATCTCCTTCGCCCTGGCCATCACCGGGGCTCCCGGGTAGGGGGTAAAAATGTTGGTCCAGAATTCCGCCCCCGGATAGCGGCGGCACATATCCATCATGAAGCGGACTGTTTCCCGGCGCTCTGCGGGGCCTTCTCCGGGGAAGGCGAAAATGATGTTGTAGGAAGGCCGGATTCCGGCCTGCAGGCAGCGCGCAGCCGATTCATGAATAGATTCCAGATCCTGAAAATCCTTATTCATGGCATCGAGAACCTTGCGCGATGCTGATTCCGCACCCTGGCAAATCTGCTGCAGCCCGGCACGATGCAGCAGCTTGAGATCTTCGGCGCTGAGGCGGGCCACCAGGTTGGTCGTAGCCTGAATGCTCCATTTGAAATTGCCGCCGCCCCTGGCCAGTCCCTCGCCGATCAAGCGGGCGCGGTCCAGGTCAACCAGAAAGTTGTCATCCACTACCCAGAGCAGTTCGAGGCGGTAACGGCGGGTCAGGTCCAGGGTCTCCTCGACGAACTGTTCAGGCGGCAAGGCGTTCCACTTGCGCCCGTAGACACCCGCATTGGTGCAGTAGGCACAGTTAAAAGGGCAAGCCAGGCTGGAGGTGTACATAGCCCAGCGGCGGCCGCAGACCCGCTCATAGGCATCAAAATCCGCCAGGTGATAGGCCTTGGGCGGCATTTCGCTGAGGGGTCGCAGGGGACGTGGGGCTGTGAACACAAGCTTGCCGCCGCGCTTGAACCCGATGCCGCGGACATTATCCAGAGGATCGCCGGCCTGCAAATACTGGGCGAGTTCCAGCATGGTGTCTTCGCCCTGGCCACAGACCACAATATCTACAAATTCGGCCGCCAGAGTCTGATCGGGTAACAGCGAAGGATGCCAGCCGCCCAGGATGACCGGTAAGGAGGGATCGGCAGCTTTGGCGGCCCGTGCTATCTCCACCGTCTCCCGGATCATGGGTCCGGTCACAAGTGAAACGCCCAAGCAGAGGGCATCGCGAGCTTCACTGAGGACGCGCTGTTTGAAACCGGGAGTTATGGTGGAGTCAACGATGCGAACTTCATAGCCGGCGCGCAGCAGGGGTGTAGAGATCGCCAATAGTCCCAGGGGAGCGGTAGCTTCCATGCTGGAGAACGATGGGAAGAAGAACACAACCTTGTTTGAGCTCCGCACCTGGTTCCTCGCTGATTACCGCTTTCGCTCTTACCTTCGTCTAGTTCAACTTTGCCTTGGTTACGAAGTTCACTTCGCTCGTTGTGGTCTGACAGCCAGCAGGCGGAAGAAGTTACAGGAAAGATGTCTGAAGAAAATTACGTAACGCGGAACCGCGCAATGCTGTCTGTCCCGATGCGACAACCACGGCATGAGCACAAGAAGCAGACCGATTTGCTATGCCCCGCCCCAAACACCAGCTGAACAGCGTCTGGCTGAGGAGCGCGCGGATCATTTGGGAGTATCGGAGTCAGAGGCGCCGAATGTCTCGATTCTGATCCTGACCAGGAATGAGGCGCACAACATCAGAAAATCTCTGCCCTTGTTGTTGGCCCAGAGTTGGCCCGGGCGGCCCGAACTCATTCTCATTGACTCGGGATCGAGTGACGACACAGTGCAGGTAGCGAGCGGTTATCCGCTGAAGCTTTATCGCCTTGCCCCAGATGCCTTTCATCATGCCCGCACCCGTAATTTGGCCGCCGAACTGGCGCAAGGGGAGTATCTGGTCTATCTGGCGGCCGACGCTCTTCCCTGTGCTCAAACGTGGCTGGCTGCGCTGCTGCGCAATTTCGCCGACAGCACGGTGGGCGCGGTGTACGGCCGGCATGTGGCGCGGCCGGATGCGAGTATCGAGCGGCGGGATGTGCTGGACACAATGTACGGACCCACCCGCATGGTTAAGAGCGCCGCCTGCAGGGCCATGCTGGGATATCGCTATTACCACTTCTCGACCGTAAATTGCGCGATTCGAAAAAAGGTCTGGCAGCAGACCGGGTTTCCTCAAGATATGAATGTTTGTGAGGATGTCGCCATCGCCGCACGTATTCTGGACGCGGGCTGGAAAATCGTTTACGAACCCGACGCTGCGGTCTATCACAGCCATGAGTTTTCCGCTACTCGGCTCTTCCGGCGATACTTCGATATAGGGGTCGTCTACCGCCGCTTGAACATCTGGAGCGGCATCAATCGGTCCATGCTGTTCCGCGACGGCCTGCGCTCGGTCCGGGCCAAGCTCGACATTTCCGGGAATCATTACGGCATTGCCGCCCGAGGCGGTGGGATTTGCCAGGACGCAGCAAAGTTCGCTGGCCTGGTGCTCGGCCGGAATGAACGATGGCTCCCCCGGGCTGTGAAACGGCGCGTCAGCATGTTTGGCCTGTTCGAATAGCATCGGTCGCGAAGACTTGTTGTCGTCCCGGAGTTGCGCGATGTGTATGCATATTGAGACTCGAGCTCTCGGAGAAGTCGTGGTGCTGGTGCCGGAGGCTTTCCACGATGATCGCGGTTTCTTTCTGGAGAGCTTCCGAGCCGATCAGTTCAGAAGCCTGGGACTGCCACATGAATTTCTCCAGGATAACCATTCGCAATCTACGCGTGGAGTGGTGCGTGGGCTGCATTTTCAGTACGACGCGCCCATGGGCAAGCTGATGCGCGTCACCGTCGGCTCCGCCTACCTGGTGGCGGTGGATGTCAGGCCGGGCGCACCAACCCTGGGGCAGTGGTTCGGCATTGAGGCTTCCGCCGAAAACCGCCGCCAAGTCTGGGCGCCGGCCGGCTTTGCCAGAGGCTTCTGCGTCCTCTCGGAAGTGGCGGAGGTGCAGTACAAGTGCACCGCAATATACAACCAACAGGGTGAATCCGGTATTCGATGGGACGACCCTGCGCTCGGTATCCCGTGGCCCTTGGCCGAGGTTAGAGTATCGGCGAAAGACCGTCTGGCGCCGACCCTGGAGCAATGGCTACAGTCTCCGACGGCCAGCCGTTTCCAGTACGTCGCGCCGCCTGAGGGTTTAAAGCGATGATGAAAATCCTCATTGCGGGCGGCGCGGGTTACCTGGGCTGCAGCCTTGTTCCCAAGCTGCTGGAGCGCGGGTACGAAGTTGATGTGGTTGACTTCTTCTGGTTTGGGAACAACCTGCCGCGCGCCGCCGGCGTACTTCGCAAAGACCTATTCGATTTGACGGTAGACGATTTGCATGGCTATGAGCAGGTCATCTTTCTCGCGGGTCTTTCGAACGATCCCATGGCGGAGTTCTCGCCGGGTAAAAACTTCATCTACAACGCAGCCGCGCCTGCTTATTTTGCATACGTAGCAAAAAAAGCCAAGGTACGCCGCTGTGTGTACGCCAGTTCCTGCTCGGTATATGGGTACACGGAGAACAGGCTGTACGACGAGGAAAGCCCGGCGGTGGCTCATTATCCCTACGGCATCTCCAAGCTGCAGGGGGAACAGGCAGTACTGCAGCTGCAGGATTGCGATTTCTCAGTAATCGCTCTCCGCATGGGGACCATCTCCGGCTACAGCCCGAGAATGCGCCTGGACCTGATCGTGAACACCATGTTCCGGGATGCGGTGCGCCACCAGTTGATTACGGTCAACAATCCGGCCATCTGGCGGCCGGTGCTGAGCATTGAAGACGCCGTCAGCGCCTACATTCGCGCCATCGAAGGCGCGCCAGCGGTGAATGGTATCTATAACATCGCTTCCGCCAACTATACAGTAGGCGAAATTGCGGACCTGGTGAAGCTCGAGGTGGAGGCGCAGGTAGGAATTCGTCCCCGCCTATGCATCAAGCACATGGACGAATTCCGCAGCTACAAGGTGAGCATTGAAAGGGCTGCCAACGTGCTCAGCTTTCATCCGCGTGACGACATCCGTAGCATCGTGCAACACCTCTTTGTCCATCTGGACGCGTTCAAGAATTGGGACAACCCCGCCTACTACAACCTGGAGTACTTCAAGACCCTGGAAATCGCGTCCAGCGGCTCCAGTCGGACCGCAACCGGAGCCGTGGTCTCGTGAGTGCCGGGACGAGCGGGCTCGAACAGCGCCTTCCTGTCGAGTCGCTTACCTATGTGGTCGGCAAGCGGGCCTTCGACCTCTGCTTTGCTGCTTTGGCTATCATTTTGACCGCCCCTCTAATGCTGCTGATCGCTCTGGCTATCAAGTTGACTACCCGCGGCTCCATCCTTTTTAGCCAGGAGCGGGTTGGCCTAAATGGCAAGACCTTCAGCATGTACAAGTTCCGAACTATGAGCCCGGCCGTGCGTGGAAATAGCGATTTTTTGTGGACGAAGCGCGATGATCCTCGGCGTACCAGGATTGGTTGCTGGTTGCGCGCTGCCAGCTTGGATGAACTACCCCAATTCTTCAATGTTCTGAAGGGCGAAATGAGCGTGGTCGGCCCCAGGCCGGAGAGGCCGTATTTTGTTGAGCAGTTTATGCAGACCGTATCTCTATACAGCACGCGCCATTATCTGAAGGTTGGGATTACGGGGTGGGCGCAAGTCAACGGTTGGAGAGGCGATACCTCCATCGTCGAGCGAGTCGAGCACGATCTCTACTATCTGAAAAACTGGACCTTCGCCTTCGATCTTCGAATTATCGTGCTGACCATTCGCCAGCTGTTTTCACAGAAGAACGCGTATTAAACGTCAGTCGGATGCAGCGCAACCTTGCAACTGGGCATGCAGAGCCACGGCGCATCCCATCAAAAACCACATCGTTCCCATGACTTCCCCATCGCCCAGGGTGTAGTGCACCAGGGACGCGATCACAAAACCTGCGGCGCTGCCCAACAACCCCAAGGCCAATCCCCGCGAGAACCAGTCCTGTTCACGGGAAAGCCGCAGGTTACGTGCCAGCAGGCGCCCCCAGCAAACGAGCAGCCAAGCCCAGGCCGCCAGGCCGATGAGACCGCTATCAACCGCGACTTGGATGGGCGTGGAATGGAAGTGGCTCAGTTTGTCGGGATAGGCCTTGTAGGCTTGCAGGTTCCATTGCAGGCCGTGTGAAAAAACGCTGTCCCAGCCGATTCCGAGCACCGGGTGCCGGAGGATCAGGCGCGGACTGTCTTCCCACATCATTATGCGGGCTTGATTTTGTTCGCCGTACCAGTCAGGCAGATCGCGGGCCTGGCGCGTCCAGGCCAGCGTGCCGGCTACAGCCAGCACGATGGCTAGAAACGAGATCCTCCGCAGCTTCTGCCCCGCGCTTTGTGAGAGCATCAGCAACACCGATATCAGCAGGGCAACGATGTAGGCGCGCGTCACGGTTAGCCACAAACTGGTCGCCAGTAGAACGCTCAGACTCCCCAGTACCACCCGGTCTGGCAGAGAAGGCGCGGTGAGGAACAGCCCGCAGGACAAAGCGGCGAGCACCATGAGCAGCCCGGCGTAGGGAATTGAGTTATAGAAGCCGCCCTGGGCGCGCAGGGGAGTGGCGCGCTCAACCGAAGCCGTCGGATCAGCCAACCAGCCGTCCAGGTGGGCGCGTTCAATAATGACGTCAAAATGTTGCAGAGGGTAGCTGCGCGCGACGTGGAGCTTAAGCTTCTGATCTCGCCGGGTTATTTGCAGCGCACGCCGCCACTGGCTGGGGATGCGTGTGCGGTGCCCATTGATCTCCTGGATCATATCGCCAGACCAGAGGCCATCGCCGGCCAGCGGGCAGTCTCGACGCACATTGACCAGCTTGGTGCCGATGCCCACGGTGTATTGCCAGGCGGTGCGTATACCGCTGATTGAGCTGGAAACCAGGAGCACAAGAAGCAGCAGTTTCAAATTTCGCCTGCTTTGGGCCAGATCGGGCACAATCAGGATCAGTACCCCCATACCGAACCAACCCACGCGGGTCCAACTGAGCAGGGGATCATAGGAAAGCAGGGCCGACAGCCCTGCGACACCGAAGAAAGTGAGAAAGGGAAGGAACAAAGGCCGGATTTTCACCCCGTGGCCGATGAGGACTACACGGGCGATCCAACAACCCAAGGCAAGCCGCGAAACAAGCTGGACGAAATGGGGCGCAAAAGGAGCCGCTGCCACTAACACCAGCAAAAGTAAAAAGAGCGCCCGGCGCAGCTGTTCCGCCCAAATTTGCCGCGCCTGAAACCAGTGTCCGTGGTGATCGAGTTCCGGGATCGCACCGGAATTCTCGTTGCAGGCAACCGGACTTAGCACGGCCCCTCCGTGTTGGGCAATCGAGACGCTTCCGGGCATGGCCCGACTGGGTAGTTCGGCCCAGCACAAATTTTGTGTAGCCTTTGCGTAAGCCTGGTGTCCCTCCTACAGCAGTGGAAACAGACCTCTGGGACCGCCTACTGGTTACTTTTTCCGCTTGTGGCAATGACCGCATCCGCGAGCCTCATCTCGGGCATGTCAAAAACCATGCATCGTCATGCGTGGAAGTTGTTTTGCTGCATCGTGCTGCCGGCCATCTACCTGGGACTGTTCGGCGAGTTCAGCATTGGCGGACGCACCGTGGTTCCACCGTCATTGATCGTTGTGGGCGGAAGCATGCTCCTGTTCTCGGGTTTCGCGGCTATACATTTCCGCCGCGTATGGAAGTTTCCTCTTGTGCTTCCCGTAGCCTGGTACCTCCTGGCGGTTGGCCTGTCAGGTTGGCACAGTGTTTCGCATTTGCATTGGACACGCGGACTGATAGAAGTCTCGCTGGGTTTCTGCTTCCTTTTATTCCCGCATTTTTTTCTACGCAACCGCCGTCAACTCGAGCTTTGCCTGAACGTGCTGGTTCTGCTGGCCATCTCCACTGTCCTCTTTGCAATCCTGCAGGCGGTCGCTTTCCCGTCCATACGTGGCGCGCTGGCAGTCCTGTACCGCAGAGAGGACCTGTGGTGGATCGTGGGCTGGGGCTGGCGTGGGCGCCTAGCGGGAAACTGGGTACACCCCAGTTATCTAGGTTCGGTGCTCAACGTGGCGGCGCCGTTTGCCCTGCTACGCCACGTTCGCGCAGATACGCCCCGCAAGCTCGGCATTGGGCTAATTTGGTACCTGACGCTGGCGGCAGGTATCGCGCTCACCGGCACACGGACACCGACCCTGGCCTTTTTCCTGGCCTCTGCGGTGTTTATAGCCTTAGTGAAAAACCGGCGGCCTGCATGGACTGCACTGGCGTGTGCCGCGGCAGTGGTGATCTCGCTATCCTTGTTTCATTTTCGTTTTGCACCGCCAGATGTGGGATCCACGGCGTCGTTGCCCGAGAGCATGGCCCTGATGGATCGGCTTGAACTGAGAGGGCCGCGAAAGCTGGCCACAGTCAATATGCGTTGGATTACCGATCGCGAAGCTTTGTCCCTGTTCCGTACGAGCCCTTGGTTTGGCATAGGCATGCGAAACTACCCGGATCGGGCCCTCGGCGATCCCATGGCTCAGTTTTCAATTCACAATTCGGTGGTACAGAATCTGACCGAACTTGGAGTGTTCGGACTGGCGGCATTTCTGGCCCTTGTGGGCGCTGCCCTACGCCCGGATTTCCGCCCGAGGCTGGTATCGGTTCCTGAATTGCAGCCCCTGCGCGCCGCCTTGTTCTGTTCCTCGTGCGCCATCTTGCTGGAGAGCCTGGCTGAGAATTCGCTTGCGGTATGGCAAGTCCTGGCGCTTTTCTGGTTAATGCGGGGTATTTCGCTGGCAATCGCGCAGCATCCGACAGCGTTTCTCAACCGCGAGGTGTCTACCGGGCGCGCGAAGCGCCAATATCAGATTCGCTCTTCGTCGCAGGAGCGTTCATTCGCATCTTTCCCGATTGCCGCTGGCTAACGCACTGCATCAACATGCGCTCGAATTCCCGGGCGGAGCTTTCAAAATCATAATTAGTTCGGATAAACTCTTTGGCACTTTCGCCTATGCGATTGCGCAGAGATCGGTTGCGGAGCAGAAGAATAGCGTGTCCGGCAAGTTCTTCAGCCGTGCGGCCGATGAGAAAATGAACACCGTCCCGCCCCGGTATGCCTTCGGCTCCAACTGGTGTGGTGATCACCGGCAATCCCGCGGCCATGCATTCCAACACTTTAGTTTTGATTCCCGCTCCCAAGCGCAGGGGAAGCAGGGCGATTTGCATGTGCAAAAGGAAGGACCGCAAGTCGGGGACAAACCCCGCAACTCGAACGGCGGCGTGTCGCCTCACTTGCCTGGGCAGCGTTTCACTAGAGGCGCCCGCTAAATAAAATGCGAATTGCGGCACCGCGCGCGTGACCTGCGGCAGGATCTCAGCAACCGCAAACTTCGCTGCGTCAACGTTTTCGTCGCGGTCAAATGCGCCGGTAAAGATCAGGGCCGGCTCTTTCCTGGACGCAGCGGGGGTATCCGAACCAGATGCTCGGGAGAACCACGGCTGCAGAACGCAGCGCGGCAGGTCACCTCCCAACTCCGCTATAAGTTGAGAATCCTTAGTGCTGAGGGCGCAAATAAGGTCTAGGTCGCGGATAACGGCCCGTTCCCAATTGCGCAGCCGCCACGATTCCAGCCGCGCTGCCAAAGCGACGTCGTTGTTCGCCTTTCTAGCCCAGAGCTGCGAAAGCACATCGTGAGCGATGCCGGTCCGAATAGCGGTCGAGGGCACATGACCCGCATACTGCCACATGGCCATGTGATCAAAAATAACCACATCGAAAGGCTTCCTCCGCACGGCAGAAGCAAGTGCGTGGCGGAAGCGCGTTTGCTTTCTGACCGCGACACCCAGGGGCAGAAAGGGTGCTCGAACAATGCCGAGCAGGCGCGAGGCTGCCGTAACGGAGATGACGGTACGGGAAGTGAACGTCTGGACATAATCAGCGCCGCACCTTTCAAGTTCGCTGTCCGGGCAAAGGGCCAGCAATTGCACAGAGTGGCGCTGGGCAAGAAACTGGCAGAGATAGTAGCTGATTTTTTGTCCGGCTTGCCGGGCGTGAGGCGAGGGCAGGTGCGCCGATAAGAACAGGATATTCATTCCACCAGGCTCGCGGACAATAGCTGGTGGGCGGGTTCGGCATGAGCGTCAGCTATCCTCTTTTGAGCAACCACGAGGATTCCGCCGCTGACCCACCATGGATTAATGGCATTTCCGATCGTCCGCACCAGGCGGCCCAGCCGGTTTAGTTCTCCCGGATAATTTCCGCGGAATGCGGGTAAATCAACGTAAAGGCCCAAGCCCAGATTCGCCTCACGCGCATCGTATTCATCGGTCGCCACCGCCAATACCTGCAATCCCTCTTCCGCAACAGCGCGGGTTATGCCGTGGCGCGTGAACCGGTATTCCACAAAGCGCAGCGGCCGGCGGCGCACTCGCTTCTGCAGGGCCATGTAACCGGCTCGCAGCGGATGTATGAAGAGTCGCCGCAGCCAGTTGTAGTAGGGTACGGTCAGAAACAGAAGTCCTCCCGGGCGCAGAATGCGCTGCATCTCACTCAAGACCTGCTGCGGACCGGCGGGAAAGTGTTCTACCACGCCCAACGATATACAGGCATCAGCGAAGTTGTCGGGAAAGGGCATGCGGCGCACGTCGGCGGCAACGGCCATGGCTTGCGGGAAGTGCCGCTTCAACTCCTGCAGTGCGGGGACATAGTTGTCCACTCCAAGTACGCGGTGCTGAGATTGCTGAAGATGAGCAACCCAGGCGCCGTTGCCGCACCCCGCCTCCACGATCACAGGATCGGGGATGGCCGCCAGTTCATTGGCCAGGTGCTGCCGCAGTTCGCGATGGCGGCACAGTTCAACCTCTCGCGGCAGGTTACGTTCCCTCCAGGCACGTTGCCATTGCTCACCTGGAGCGCCAATGTTGGAAACAGGGTGCGCATGCCGCGACCAGCGTTGCAGTCTGGGCACTAGCGCCAGAAAGTCCTTCCATGCGCGTGGGATCTGGCGCAGCATTTGCGAATCGCCTTTAGCCCACACCACCCGTTGCAGGCAGCGCAACCCGAAATATGGCAGGAAAGTTAACCAGTGCCGCCCTTTGGCGTGTTTCCACATCACGGCCAGCTGGTTGCGAGTATAGAAATACATCTGGCGGGCTGGACCATCGTTGTGCAGTATGTCGAAAGACTCGCGGTGCCAGACCACAGCCTCCGGTTCATAAAGCAGGCGGTATCCGGCCCGACGGGAGCGCAAAGACCAATCCAGATCTTCAGCGGAGCGAAAAAACAGCTCATCGAAGCCGCCTATTTCCTGCCAGGCCCGCCAGGAAACCAGCATGGCGCAAGCACAAATAAAGTCTATTGCCTTGGGCATATTCCATCGTGCCCGATCCAGCCTGCGATAGCCGACGTGACCGTTGCGACCCGTCCAGAAATTGAAAGTGCCGCCTGCGAACCAAATGCGATCGCCAGGCCGCCAGAAAAGTATTTTCGGCGAAACCGCGGCAATGTCCTTTGCGGATTCGGCTCGCGTCACCAGTCGTCCGATGCACTGCGGATTCAAAACCGTGTCATTGTTGAGGATCAGGAAATACTCGCACTTCCGTTGCAGGAGCCTGCGCACGCCCTGATTGTTGCCGGCGCAAAATCCAGCATTGACGGCATTGCGGATCAGGTCTACGGTCGGAAACTCAGCCGACACAAATTCGCCGGACCCATCGGATGAGCCGTTATCCACGACGACGATATCCAGAGTGGGATAGCTGGAGTCAACGAGCGAACGCAGACACTCCCGCAGGACTTCGCGGCCATTCCAGTTAAGCACCACAACGCCAACACGAGGACACGAAGCGTGCGGATGTGCCGAGGTCATGATGCCTCCTGCCTCCATCGGCGAATTTACTGTATCCATGTGCTGGCCTGGCAGTCAGTGCAGCTAGGGTGAACCCGTGCCCCGGTCGCTCAAGCTTTGCCCAGCTGTCCCCTCACCCCACAATGCATGTTGCCGTAGAAAACTCGGAAGACCTCGCCGGCAGCCCTTGGGCCCACGCAGCACGTCTCATCCCTTCCTTCGGTGCGGCACAAGTGATGCAGGCAATCACGGGTTTTATTGTCGCCCGCTTCCTTGTCCCCAGCGAGTATGGGATGTGGAGCTTGTTCGCAGTCGTGCTCTTTTACTGCGCTCAACTGCACCTGGGCAGCATCAATCTGATGCACAAGGAGGTGCCATTCTTGCTGGCTGCTAAGGACGGTCAAGCAGCGGAGCAGGTTACAAATTTCGCCTTTTCACTTTCCATGACCAACTGCGTGTTTGCCGGCTCCGTAATAGGGCTGGCCGGACTCTTTTGGCGGCCATCCGGGGTGACGGTAGCCCAGATTGTCCTGCTGGCACTGCTCGTAATGGCTCAAGAGCTATTCGTTTTTGTAAATTACTGGCTGCGAGCTTACCGGCGCTTTTCGGCATTGAGCAGCTACCTGACCCTGTATGCATGCTGCACTCTGGCGCTGGTTGCGGGCCTGAGTTGGTGGAAGCACCTCACTGGCGTCCTGCTGGCCTATGTATTGGCCGGCTCTTGTGTAGCTCTGTACTTCATTTTCCGGCAGAAAATCCGCTTAGCTTATCTTCTGGCGGGGCAGGGTTGGAGGGACTTGGGGAAAGCGTTCCAATTGTTGTTGTGGACGATGATGTTCGTGTTTCTTACTACCCTGGACCGTGCTTTTATCGGTTGGCGGATGGGGATGCTGGCACTCGGGCTGTTTGGGGTCAGCCTGCTGGTCTCCAGCCTGGTTTACAACACGGCCGACGCCGTGTTGCAGGTGCTGTTTCCTGCCGCCAGCGCGGTGGCCGCGACCGGTCACTCTGCCGACGAAATCACGCGGCTGTTGTTGAGTACAGCCCGGACGCTCTCCTATGCGCTGGCGGCCCTCCTGGGATTGGGATTCTTACTGTTGCCGGCGGTAGTGCCGGTCATTCTGCCGCGCTACGCCCCGGGCATTGCTGCCGCCCGCATTGTTTGCCTCGGCCTGGCGCCCCTGGTGCTCGGACAGTTGATCAGCGTGAGATTAATCGTCATGGGAAGAGTGACGCGGTGTCTGCTGCTCCAGGGAGCGGTACTCTTGACCAAGCTGATGTTGCTGCTCGCCCTGGGCAGCCCGCAGCTGACTGACGTCGCTTATATCTCGAGCGTGGCCAATCTTCTCTACCTGCTGGCCATGCTTGCGGCGATGGCCTCGATGTCAGCCTGGTTGAGGCTAAGGAGTCTTGTCAGCCTGGCGGCTCCCTGGTCACTCGGCGCTCTGATTCTGGTCACTGTCAATGAAGCCAAGGGTTATGCCGAGGGTTCCGCCATAGGCGCGCTGTTGCCGTCTACTCTGTACCTGCTGCTCGCATTTCCGCTGCTGTGGACCATACACCAGCGCACCCGGGGAGCCCTGAATGCCTGAGTGCCGAACCAATCTATGGAGCGGTGAACTTCGCAGCGCTCGCTACGAACAGCTGGACAGTCCCGACCGTTTTGACAGAAATTCCCTGCTCTTGCGCTATGTCGGAGCGGGAAAAAGAGTCCTGGAACTGGGTTGTTCAACGGGATACATCACGCGGCGTCTGCTGCAGCAGAACTGTGCTGTCACTGCGATCGAAAATGATGAGGAAGCAGCCGCGGCAGCCAGGGCAACCGGCGCGACCGTGTTGAACAAAGACCTGAATTCCCCGGACTGGTTCGCTAGCCTTAAGCCGGAATTTGACGTGGTCTTGATGGGGGACGTGCTGGAGCATCTGATCAAACCCAGCGAAGCGCTGCGCCAGGTTCGTCCTCTGCTGCGAACTGGAAGCTACGTGGTGATCTGCCTGCCCAATGTGGTCCACTGGCTGACTCGTCTACAAATTGCGCTTGGAAAGTTCAATTACCAGCCTGTGGGTACCCTGGACGTCACCCACTTGCGTTTTTTCACTTTTCTTTCAGCGCGTTGCCTGATTCAGGAGGCCGGCTACCGCGTCCTGAAGTTTCACCCCATCATTGGGGGCAGACTGAGCGGGCACTTCCGGCCGGCGTGGCAACTGCTCGCGGAGCTGCGGCCCGGGTTATTTGCGTACCAGTTGCTGATTTGTGCCGAACCCCGCCCTTGAAAATCGCGTAACCTCCCATTCGCAACGGCGTCTGAGGTGGAGACGGGTTGGCATGGTCCAAAATCCTGAATTGCCATTGCACAGGAATTTCAGCGCGGCCGGTTCTGCATGGCGGCTCCGCTCCAACTGTGCCGCCGTGCTTCAGGCAGCTGCCGACACCTTCCCAATCCGGGGCGATTGCGGACTCGTGGATCTGAATGTCGAGATCTACATTGACGCAGAATCTGCCGCGCTCCCGCGGTGGGAGATTCCCCAATTTCGGGGCCGGGATCACCTGGTCTTTGCCGATTATGGCCCCGGTGATTCCATGCTCGCCGATCTGCGGGCTGGCCAGGTAATCGGCCGGTTCTCTTTCACCACCGCCCAGGACACGGGCTATTGGAAGCGGGTCATTTTCCCCATTCTGCTGGGCATTACCGCGGCCCCGCTTGGAGTTACCGCTCTGCACTGCGCTTGCCTGCAGTATAAGGGCGAGGGCCTGCTGATCACCGGTGAATCAGGAGCGGGGAAATCAACCCTGTCGTTGGAATTGGCCCGTCGTGGACTGGATTTCATCTCCGATGATTGGACCTACTTCTCCCGTCGGGACTCGGAAGTTCTGGGCTGGGGACTGCCGACAAAAATAAAGCTGCTCCCCGATTCTGTAGCCCATTTTCCCGAGTTACGCGCCCATATTCCCGTAATGCATCTCAATGGGGAGCTCGCTTTCGAAATAGATCCGCAAGAATGCGGGAGCAGGTATGCCCTCTATTGCCGTCCAGGGAGAATATTTCTCCTCGACAGGCAGCCCGGAGCCGGCTTTGAAGTCCTGCGTCTCACCGCCAACGAAATCGCGGGCTATTTTGAGCGCACCCTGGAGAGGCTCCCTGGATGCCTGGCGGAGTACCGCGATACCCAACTCGCGACGATTCGCGCGCTTTGCCGAGCGGAAAGCTGGTATGTGCGCTGCGGAGGCACGCCGCAGGAAATCGCGACCCGCATTCTCCGCTTCTGCGAGCAGGAGCCGTCGGCGCCGATATTGACGTCTTTGCCCCTGCCAGTGACCCGGCGGGAGTGGCCGGATATGTTGCGCCGTTTTACTCCTCTGCCGCACCAACAACCGCTCTCCTACCGGGGGCGTTCGGTTCAGGTTGCAACCAACTCCGAACGCGTTACAAGGGCATTACGGTCCCTCAAAGAATGCCGCGCCGTTTCATGCCAGAACGGCATTGGCTGGACCGTCCAGGAAGAGCCCGACTGGCCGGCACATAAACATCCTGCGCAAGGCTTAAGCATTGGCGCCCTTTCTTTCCTGCGTTTGGGAGGGCACTCTTTTGCAGCATGCGACCGTAGCCTGGGACGGGCTATCACCTTTACCGCAGCCACACACACCGACACGGAACTGCAGAAGATACTTCAGAAAGTGCTGTCTTGGCTGTTGCGCGAGGAGGCGCCCGCAGTTCTGCCTGCGTCTACGGCCCTAGGTGTGCCTTCGAACCACGCCGATGCGACACCCTGAGGCATGCGATGGCTGATCGCCTGAAAGAAAAGGTAATCGAGTTCTTGCGACATGACAAATCCTGCCCAGTAGGGCTACTGGAGAGCTTCAGCCTTGGAGATTGGCAACGGCTGTTGCCCTGGCTCGATGCCAGCGGGCTGGCAATTTACTTTCTCAAGCATCTCGAGGACTTGGACGGCACCAGCGTCTTGCCTCCGCTCATACTCCTCCGCCTAAGGCAGAACCGCAAGGACAACCGTGAACGATCCAGCAGATTCTTGGGGGAGATGGGGGTTATACACCGCCGCTTCAACGCGAGTGGGGTGGAGTTTGCTGTACTGAAAGGCTACTCCCTCGTACCGGAATACTGTTTTGACCCTGTATTGCGCCATCAATGCGACCTTGATTATCTGGTTGCGGAAGACGATGTCCATCTTGCCGGAGATGTCCTGCGCGTCCTGGGGTACTCGCGGGTGCACAGCGCCCCCACCAGCTTTACGTTCACCCGGCGCGCCGGCGATCTGCCCCGCAGGAAGGATATCTACAAAGCCGGCCTGAATTTTTCAGTGGAGCTCCACACCTCGGTTTGGGACAACAACGATGTGGCAAAGCTGGAGCAGTTACCGGACATCTGGACCAGACGCCAATCACATCAGGTCGCGGGGCTGGTATTTCCCGTGCTTTCCGCCGAGGACCGGTTCATCCACCAGTGCATGCATGTGCTCTCTCATGTTTTGCAATTCTGGCTCCGGTTAGCGTGGCTGTACGAGATTGCCAGCTTTCTGCAAAATGTGCGAACTGACCTCGTGTTCTGGCGCGCGGTGCAAGACAGGGTCGGAGAGAGAGAATACATAAGAAAGACGATCCACCTGGTCACGCTTCTGGCGGCAACCATGTTCGGGGTGGAGGTTCCGCACACAAACTGCGATTATCCAGCCCTCACACTGTGGGGAAGCCATTACGGTCAGCAATGGGCCATGCACAACCTTCCGGGCAGCAAGCTGAGCCTTTTTCTTTTTCCTGACTTCATGGAGAGAAGCCAATGGCACGACCTGCAACGGCAGCGCCTGTTGCCCGTACACTGGCCCCACTCTGCAACGCAACTGAACCCGTCTGAACCCAGACGCAGCTGGGCCGCCCGTTTGGCGGAATATCGCTATGCCGGTCAGCGCCTCGCTTTTCACATCCGTGAAGGGTGGCGCTACCTTCGAGAAAAGCCAAAATGGCAGCGGTGCTTGGTAGCGTCGGAAGAAGCCGCTCGATATGAGCGGCTGTCAACGGTAATGCAATGAGACGTTCGTGGACATGGCGCACGATCGCCGCGTTGACGGCGCCACAACGGCAATTGCTTTGGCTGAGCCTGATTCTTATGTGTGTGGCACGCCTCGCCAGCCTGGTGTTGCCCGCTTCCTCGCGTTTTCTGGTTGACAATGTTCTGCGAGGCGGGCAGCGATGGGCGCTGCTGCCGCTGGTCGGCGTCATTTCCGGCGCAACCCTGGTGCAAGCCACAGCCGAATACTTTCGCACACGCCTGAGCGCACGGGCTAATGAAGACTTGGTGGCGGAAATGAGGTTGCGGCTTCACCGCCACATCACCCAGTTGTCCTTGCGTGACTATGAGGAGAGCGCCAGCGGGCTGTGGCACTCCCGCATCATGAATGATCTCGAGGGAATTCGAAATCTGCTGGGGCCGGGCTTAGTGGAATCGGCAGGAAGCATTTTGACGGTGCTGGTCACGCTGACGATCCTGGTGTACATCAGTCCGCGGCTGACCGCCGTGGTGCTGGCGTGCGCCGGCTTGTTTGCTATCGCTGTTCTCCAATTGATACGGATCATGCGTCCCCTGCTCCAGCAGCGCATGCAGATCCAAGGCGAACTGGGAAGCTTTTTGGCGGAATCGCTGCGCGGGATGCGGGTAGTCAAAGCCTACAGTGCTGAGTCGCGCATGCAGGAGGCGTTTGAGCGACGGGTGCGCCGGCTGTCGTCCAACCTGCTGCGCTCCGCCGATCTTCACGCCATGGTCGCCTTCATTACCACCCTGCTCACAGGACTAGTGATCGCTTTGCTGGCCTACCTGGCAAGCAGCGCGGTTCTGATATCGGGCATGAGCGTGGGAACTGTGGTTGCCTATTTCGTTTTCGTTGGATTTCTGGTCCCGCCTGTCGTTCAGCTAACCCGTGCGGGAGCGCAGTTCACCGACGCGGTAGCCATCCTGGAACGCACCCGAGAAGTCATGGAATTGCCAGCGGAGCCGCAATCCGGCAGGTGTTCTCTGGTGTTGAGCCGGTGCCAGGGTGAAATTGCCTTTGAAAACGTATCGTTCAGCTACGGCGGGACCGAGTCGGCGCTGCTGGATGTATGCTTCGTCGCGCCGCCAGGAACAGTAACCGCCCTGGTCGGCCTGTCGGGAGCGGGGAAATCCACGATCATCAACTTGCTCGCCGGGTTCTACGAGCCTACTTCCGGGCGAGTCACGGTGGATGGCATTGATCTGACTACGATCACGTTGCAGTCGTACCGCCGGTTGCTGGGAATTGTTTTGCAAGAAGGAACGGTGTTCGACGGCACAATCTACGAAAATGTGCTGTTTGGCTGTCCGCAAGCATCCCGAGAGGAGGTACTGTCAGCTTGCCGCGCTGCCTACGTGGATGCTTTCGCGTCTCATCTCCCGCGCGGCTACAACACACCCATCGGGGAAAACGGGGTGAAGCTTTCTGGCGGCGAGAGGCAGCGCATCGCGATTGCCCGCGCGATTGTTGCCGATCCCCGAGTGCTTATTCTGGATGAGGCCACGTCCAACCTGGATATGCAATCGGAGTTCCTAGTGCAAAGTGCGTTGCGGAGCCTAATGGAAGGCCGCACTACTTTCATTGCAACGCACCGGGTGGCGACTGTGCAACACGCCGACCAGATCCTGGTTGTGGAAGGCAAAAGGGTTGTGGAACGCGGCCGGCACGCAGCGCTCTGGGCTAAACAGGGAAGCTACTACCAGATCATGCAACGAAACGATCAGGAGGGAACGGCTCCGAGTTCTCTCCGCGCGGACCAATCGATTAACCGCGGAGCGTTACTTTTGTAACGTACAGTCGCTTCACCTTTTCCGCATGCTCCAGTTTTCATCCCAAATTTGCAAATTGTTGACATACTCCTGACAACTCCCTGTGTGTCCCCTGCCCCCCGACTCCGCCTTCGCCAAACTTTCGGCATCGCCTGCAGTAACGGTCTTTTGGCAGCCGGGCACAGATGTTCACGAAATGACCAATGGTGTGCACAACGGCGACAGCATTCGCGTGCGCGGGCTAGCTTTCT